>NZ_JAAGPH010000315.1:0-2502 GCF_017104705.1 Burkholderia sp. Se-20373
GCGATGTGGAGCGCGGCGACGCTCGAGCGCGGCCGCCTGGTCGCCCTCGCCGGCGATTGCGCGGTGTGCCACACGGCGCCCGGCGGCGCGACCAACGCGGGCGGGCTCGCGCTCGATACGCCGTTCGGCACGATCTACACGACGAACCTCACGCCCGATCCGGACACCGGCATCGGCACGTGGTCGTATCCGGCGTTCGCGCGCGCGATGCGCGAAGGCATCTCGCGCGACGGCACGCACCTGTACCCGGCGTTCCCGTACACGGCGTTCGCGAAGCTGAGCGAACCCGACCTGCTCGCGCTCTATGCGTACCTGATGTCGCAGCCGGCGGTGAAGCACGTGCCGCCAAAGACGAAGCTGCCGTTTCCGCTCGACCAGCGGCGCGTCGTCGCCGGCTGGAACTGGCTGTTTCACGATGCGCGGCCGTTCGCGCCGGACCCGGCACGCTCCGCGACGTGGAATCGCGGCAAGTATCTGGTCGACGGCGCCGGGCACTGCGGCGCGTGCCATACGCCGCGCAACGCGCTGGGTGCGGAGAAGGGCGGTGGTGCGTACCTGTCGGGCGGTGAGGCCGAGGGTTGGGTCGCGCCGCCGCTCGTCGCGTCGCCGGCTTCGCCGGTGCCGTGGACCGAAGGCGCGCTGTTCGACTACCTGCGCACGGGCTTCTCCGCGCAGCATGGCGTCGCGGCCGGGCCGATGGCGCCCGTCGTCGCGGGGCTCGCGTCGCTGCCGGAGGCCGACGTCCGGGCGATCGCGCACTATCTCGCGTCGCTGTCGCCGCCCGTCGACGCAGCGGCCGCCGCCGACGCGGCCGCCCGGCAGGCGCGCGGCGCGGAAGCCGTTGCGACGCTCGGCCTCGAGAACGGTCGCCGGGCGTTCGACGCCGCGTGTGCGGTCTGTCATGCGGAATCGGGCGGGGTCGGACATTTCGGCGTACGCCCGTTGATGGGGCTCAACACGAGCGTCAGCCAGGCCGCGCCGGACAACCTGCTGCGCGTGCTGCATCACGGGATCGACCAGCCGGCCACCGGCGGACTCGGCTACATGCCGGGCTTCGGCGACGCGTTCGACGACCGGCAGATGGCCGAGCTGGCCGCGTATATCCGCGCACGCTACGCGCCGGGGCAGCCGGCGTGGCGGAACCTGGCGGAGGCGTCGGCAAGGATCCGGCAGGCAGCGGCGCACTGATCGGCCGCCAGGCAACGGGCTGCGGGAGGGGAGCGACGGGCGACGGGAGGCGGGTTGCGGGCAACCGGCAACCGGGCAAAACTACCCGCTGGCGCGATCTGGCCCGGAAAGGGGCGGAAATATTGCCCCATTTTCCTCATCGTTTAACCATTCGAAACAATGTGTTCACTGAAAGGGGCATGATCTCCGGCGATCGAGCAGGCATACTGTCGCCTATGTTGCTCAATGCGCGTCGAACGGCGCGCGCCTGCCCCCCATGTCCATTCCAGATTCCTTTCGAACCTTGCGATGGTTGACCGTCGCGGCTGCCGTATGCTTGCTCGCCGCGTGTTCGACCGCTTCCGACGTGACCGCGACGTCGAACCCGAACGTGTTCACCGTGACGACGCGCACGGTCGGCGTGTCGACGACGTGGGCCGATGCCCATACGAAGGCCGTGGACGAAGCCACCAATTACTGCACGCAGCGCGGCATGCGCGCGAGCATGAAGCAGGAATCGCTGACCAGCGGCAGCCGTGTCGGCGCGCGCTCCGAACTCGCGTTCGAGTGCCATCCGACCTTCGAGACGGCGTCGAACCCGCGCGGTTGAGCGGCCGGCGGCGTTGACGGCCCGTCTTTGCCGCACGTTTTCCTTCCCCCGCATGCAAAACGACCCGCGATGCCGTCCAGGCACATCGCGGGTCGACGCACGTCCGGTGCGGGCGGCGGCAGTTACGCCGGCTGCGCCTCGTACAGCTTCACGCACGCGGAGAAGTCGAGCGTGCCGAGCCCCTGCTGGCTCATCGACTGATAGAGCTGCTGCGCGAGCGCGCCCATCCACACCGGCTGGTGGGCGCCGCGCGCCGCTTCGGTCGCGAGCCCGAGATCCTTCAGCATCAGGTTCGCCGCGAACCCGCCCGCGTAGCCGCGCGCGGCCGGCGCCGTGTCGCTCACGCCCGGATACGGGTTGTACGCGTCCGAGCTCCAGCAGCGGCCGGTCGACGTATTGATGATGCCGGCCAGCACGGCCGGATCGATCCCGAGCGCCGCGCCGAGCGCCATCGCTTCCGATACGCCCATCATCGAGATCCCGAGCAGCAGGTTGTTGCAGATCTTCGCGATCTGACCGGTGCCCGTGCCGCCGCACTGCACGACGTTCTTGCCCATGTCGAGCAGCACGGGGCGGATGCGCTCGAACAGCGCGGCGTCGGCGCCGACCATGAAGGTCAGCGTGCCGGCCTGCGCGCCGCCGGTGCCGCCCGACACGGGTGCATCGGCGAGCGGGAAGCCGCGCTGCCGCGGTGCCTCGTGCGCCCGCCCGACTGTCGGCGGGCC
>NZ_JAAGPH010000316.1:0-2447 GCF_017104705.1 Burkholderia sp. Se-20373
CGTAAGCGCTCGACACGTACCGTCTGTTCATGAGGGCGCGGCACCGGCAATCTGATTCCCATCAGATGTAATGGGAATCAGATTGATGAAGCCAGTGGTGCATGGAAGACAACCGGGATCGAGGAACTACACGAAGGAGTTTCGGGAAGCGGTCGCTGCCGAAGCGAACGATCCGAATCGCTCGATTGCCGAGGTAGCGCGTGCGCACGGCTTGAACGCCAATATGGTCGCGCAGTGGCGAAGAAGCTTACTCGATACGCAACCTGCACCGTCGGTACCAAACATCGCGCTGCTACCGGTTGATGTGGTCGATCTGCCTGCGAAAGACATCCCACATCACGCTCTGCCGCAAACGCCGGACGTGTCGGCGAGCCCGGCGATGCCGCCAGCCTGTGAAATCGAGATCGAGGTCGGCAAACGACGTATTCGTATCCGCGGTGTGTCGCAGGAGTTCGCCGAACAGTATTTGCGAGACTGTCTGAAGTGATCCCGCCGAACACGCGAATCTGGATCGCGGCGGGCGTCACGGACATGCGTTCCGGCTTCAACTCGTTGGCCGCGAAGGTACAAACCGTGCTGGAGAAGGATCCCTACAGCGGGCACGTGTTCGTGTTCCGGGGTAAGCGCGGCGACTTGCTGAAGTGCTTGTGGTGGTGCGACGGTGGCCTGTGCCTGCTCTCGAAGCGCCTCGAGAAAGGACGTTTCGCGTGGCCACGCGCCGATGCCGGTGTTGTTGCGCTGACGACCGCTCAGCTCGCGCTCTTGCTCGAAGGTTTCGATTGGCGGCAGCCGATCGATGCGGTACGCCCGCGAAGCGCATTGTAAACGTTCATTACGCGTGGAGAGCTTGTGGGTGGCGTCGTGTAAGCTCACTGCATGTCTGCTGCTCCCACCGATCTCCCCGACGACATTGAAGCGCTGAAGGCGATGGTCGCCAGCTTGCGCGAGCAGCTCTCGTCGCGCGCGATCGAGATCGAACATCTGAAGCTGACGATCGCCAAGCTGCGCCGGATGCAGTTCGGCCGAAAATCGGAGAAGCTGGATCGCCAGATCGAACAGCTTGAATTGCGGCTGGAAGACCTGCAGGCCGATGAAGGCTCGGCCGATATGGCCGCGGCAGCTGCAGTGAAACGGCCGAGTCGCGAAGGTGTCGGCCGCAAGCCGTTGCCCGATCACCTTGAGCGCGAAGAGCGCATCCATCTGCCCGCCGATGATGACTGCCCCGATTGCGGCGGGCAACTCAAACCGCTGGGCGAAGACGTCGCGGAACAGCTCGAATACGTCCGGGCGCACTTCCGCGTGATTCGCCACCGCCGTCCGAAGCTGGCCTGCGCATGCTGCGATCGCATCGTGCAGGCCGCGGCACCGAGTCGACCGATCGATCGTGGCATCCCGGGCCCAGCGCTGCTCGCGCACATCGCCGTGTCGAAGTTCGCGTACCACATCCCGCTGCACCGCCAGGCAGTCATGTACGCGCGCGACGGCGTCGAGATTGATCCGGATGCGATGGGGTATTGGATGGGAAGCATCACAGCGTTGCTCGCGCCGCTGGTCGACACCGTGCGCCGCTACGCGCTGGCCGGCGGCAAGGTTCATGCTGACGACACGCCGTTGCCAGTGCTGGCGCCCGGCAACGGTCGCACAAAGACAGGACGTCTGTGGGTCTACGTGCGTGATGACCGGCCGAGTGCCTCCGAAGAGCCGGCGGCGGTCTGGTTCGCCTACACGCCCGATCGACGGGGCGAGCATCCCCAGCAGCATCTTGCAAACTTCGCGGGCGTGCTGCAGGCCGATGCGTTTGCCGGCTATGCCGAGCTGTATCGCGGCGGCACCATCCAGGAAGCTGCCTGCATGGCCCACGCTCGCCGAAAGATCCATGATCTACATGCCGTCCGTCCCAATGCGGTAACGGAGGAAGCGCTGCACCGGATCGGCGCGCTCTACAAGATCGAGGAGCAGATCCGTGGCAAACCACCTGATGAGCGACACAGTGTGCGCCAGGCGCGAGCGGTACCGCTGCTCGACGACATGAAACGCTGGTTCGAAGCGACGCTCACCACGCTCTCTGCGAAATCCGACACGACCAAGGCACTTCGGTATGCGATGAATCGCTGGTCGGCACTGGTCTATTACTGCAGCGACGGGCGTGCGGAAATCGACAACCTGATCGCCGAGCGAGCACTGCGCGGCGTCGCCCTCGGCAGACGGAATTACTTGTTCGCCGGCGCCGACTCCGGTGGTGAACGTGCCGCCGCGATGTATAGCCTGATCGGCACGGCACGCCTGAATGGCCTCGATCCCGAGGCGTATCTCGCCTATGTTCTTGAGCGCATCGCTGACCATCCGATCAACCGCATCGACGAGTTGTTGCCGTGGAACGTGGCGTCGGCGCTGCCGTCTACTGCCCACGTCGAACCCATCCGATAGCATCGCGCTCCCGTCGTCAA
>NZ_JAAGPH010000317.1:0-2298 GCF_017104705.1 Burkholderia sp. Se-20373
TCGTGCGCGCCTGTCGCGCGCTCTCCCACACGAGCGCGTCGCAGGCCGGCGTGCCGCCGGCCGCGTAGATCGCGTACAGGCCGCCGGCTTCCAGCTGCGTCCACGTATCGGGCAAGCCGTCGATCGCGAGCCGGCTCAATGCGCCGGCGCGGCCGCCGGCCGGCCCCACGTGCAGCAGCGCGCGCAGGCGATCGACCAGGCCGGCGGCGCCGAGCGCGGAGCGGGTGGCATCGAGTTCCGTATTCACGGCGCGTTCCCCTAGTAATCCGAATAAAGCCGCACCGGCGTCGGCGTGACGAGCCAGCTGCGTTGCGCCCGCGCGTCGAACGCATAGCGCAGGTACACGAGCGCCGAACTCGGCGCGTAGTCGTGCGACCGGTCGACCTTCAACTGCGCGCCGACGCTCAGGTGCGGGTTCACGCGGTACTCGACGATCCCGTTGATCCCGTACGAGAACGACACGCCGCGTGTCGAGCTGCCCGTGTACACGAACCCGGCCGCCACCTGCGCGGCCCGCTGGTCCGACGACATCGGGTAATACAGCGAATCCTTCTCGTAGCTGTTCGAGATCCCGCCCGTGACGGTCAGGTCCCACGACAGCGCATCGTGCCGCCCCGCCCATTCGATCGGCACGCCGAGCGACAGGTAGCGTTGCGGGCTGTAGTACCCGCCCTGCCCGTACGTGTAGTAGCGCAGGTTCTCCGCGTAGTGCCAGGCATTGCCGACGAGCCCCGTGCTGACCTTCATCGTCGCGCGCTCGTACACGGGCACCGTGAAGCCGGTGCGCAGCGTGACTTCCGCGTTGCGTTCGACGTTGCGGCCGGACAGCACGCCCGCGCCGAGTTCCGCGAACAGGTTCGTGCGGCCGACGTCGACCGACGCGCGCACGGTCACGCCGTCGCGGCGCACGCCGCCCCAGACCGCGCCCGTCCACGGGTCGCGCATCCCCGAGTACGACAGCACGCTGCTCGTTTCCGGCCGCCGCGACGCGTTCACCGAGAAACTGGCCGGGCCGGCGTCGAAGCGATAGCGCACGCCGCCGACCAGGTAATGCACGGGGAAACCGAGCGGCGACGTGCCGAGATCGAAGCGCCATGCGTCCGTCAGGTAGCCGGCGCCGAGCGCGACGCCCGTGGCCGTCTGGTGCAGCGAGCCCGGCGGATTCGCAATCGATGCGGGCGTCAGCGCGTTCTGCGCCTTGAGCGCCGCGTAGCTGCCGAACGTGCTGAGCGAATACGCGTTCGGGTTGCTCGTGTCGAGCGTGCCCGGGTCGAGATGCACGGTGTCGATCTGCGCGAACACGTGCCCGTCGTAGCGGATCGGCATCTGCATGTAGATCGGCACCTGCTGCGCGCGATACGACGAGATGCCTTCGTCGCCCGACTTGTAGGCCGGCGTCCAGCCGGTTTCGATCTCGGGATTGCGCCGCTGCTGGAGATCCGCGAACGCAGCCTGCGCGGGCGTCAGTCCGTCACGGCCCGGGCTCACGCCCGTCGTGCGCTCCTGCGACTGCGACATCCGGTACAGCGACGCCGCATCGTCATAGCGCCCCTGCGCCTCGGCCACGCGGCCGGCCGCGACCGTCACGTCCGGGCGCGACGGATATGCGGCATGCAGCCGGTCGGTCACCTGCCCGGCTTCGTCCGGACGGCGCAGCGCATTCAGGCGACGCACGGCCGACAGTTGCGTGTCGACGTCGTCGTCCGGCGTGCGGGCCAGCACCGCCTGCACGCGTGCAAGCGCCGCGGCCCGATTGCCGCTGTCCTCGTCGATGCGGGCCAGCGCGAGCTGCGTATCCGCATCGTCCGGCGTGCGCGCGACGACCGGTGCAAGCGCGGCGCGCGCCGCATCGTAATGGCCTTGCGCACGTTCGAGATCGGCCCGTTCGAGCGCATAACGCTTGTCCGCGCGGCCGGCCGGGCTCGCACGATCGAGCAGCGTGCGCGCCTGCGCGTAATCCTGCTGCGCGATCGCGTCGTCCGTCTGCCGCAGCACGAGCCGCAGCGACTGGTCTTCGATCCGCGCCGTCTGTGCGGGCGTCAGCGACGGTTCGCGGCGCAGCGTGTCGAGCCATGCGGCGAGCGCGTCGTCGCGCCCCGCGCTGCCGAGCAGGTCGCCGTAGCGCAGCCGCACGTCCGCGTCGGCTTCGCGCGGGTGCGCGACGATCCAGTCGTGCAATGGGGCGAGCCCGCGGTCGGGTTCGCCCGCGTCGATCCATTGCGCGCCGATCGCGGCGAGCATGTCGGGCTCGTCCGGCGCACTCGCCTGCGCCTGCGCGAGCGACGCGGCAAACTCCGT
>NZ_JAAGPH010000318.1:0-2403 GCF_017104705.1 Burkholderia sp. Se-20373
GCAATCGCGGACGCCCCGCGCCGCGCGCCACCGGGCCCGTTCGCACGACTGACCGGCGGCCTGCGCGCGCTGAAGCGCTACGGCTTTCGCGCGCGCTCGCTGTATTTCGTCGAGGGCGCGCAGCGCTGGTTCAGCTGGGACGACCCGATCGCGCTCGCCGACGAGGCGCACGCACTCGCCGACTGGTGCCGCACGCGCCGGATCGCGCTGGTGCTGCTGCTCGATCCCGAAGCGACCCCTGCGGGCGGCGCAGCGCGCACCGACGATGCGCCGCTCGTGCGCGATGCGGATCGCACGCCGCGCAGCGGTTTCCACGGTATCTGCTCGGGCGTCGCGCAGTTGCAGCGCACGCACGGCGAGCTGCTGTGGGTCGTCGATTTCTGGCGGGCGGGCGACACGCTCGCGGCCGGCGAAGTGCGGCCGCTGCGCTTCGCGCCGGGTGGCCGGCTGTCGGCGAACGTCGACGGCGGCGCGACCGAGCCCGCGCGCCGGATGAAGATCGCGAGCGACGAGGATCGCGTCGTCGTCAGCCGTGCGGTGCTCGAAGGCACGAACCGCGCGCCGGACGGCTGGGAGATCGTCGAGGACAACGCGGCCGTCGTCGCCGCCTGCGCGCATGCGCAGGCCGCCACCGCGGTGCTCGTGTTCCGCTCGCATGCGCAGCTCGAAGCGTTGTGCGCGGACGTGCACGCGCTGCGCCGGCAGTGCGGCGGTGCGCTGAAGATCGCGGTCGTCGAGCGCGGCGAAGTGCTGCGCCAGCAGTTCGAGATGCTGGTGCTGAGCGTCGGCGCGAGCCGCGTCGTCGCGCGCGACCTGCCGGTCTCGCGGATGCAGGCCGCCGTGCACGCGTTGCGCGGCCAGCTCTATGCGCGGCCCGTCGCGGCCGACTATCGTGCGGCGCTTGCGGCCGCGCTCGGCGATTCGGTGCTCGGCTACCTGCCGGTAGGCGCGTTCTGCCTGCGGATTCGCGCGGTGCTCGATCGCGGCGCCGTGCTCGCGCTGCCGCACACGCTCGCGAAGATCGCGCTGCTGCCGGGCGTGTCGCACGTCGACGCGCTGCGGCATTGCCGGCCGCGCCGCGCGGGCGACGTCGTGACGGCCGATGCCGCGCACCTGTACGTGTTCCTGTTCGCGTGCGAACCGGCCGATGCGGAGGACGCGCTCGCGCGCATCTTCGACGTGCCGGTCGACACGCTGTCCGACCGCGTCGTCTGCCTCGGCCACGGCAGCATCGACACCGAGCTCAATGCGCTGAAGGCGGAGAACCGGCGCGCGCCGATCGCCGACTACAGCGATCTGTTCGCGGCCACGCCGCCGGCGGGCGCGACGCACAAGCCGTCCGTTCGCACCGACCCCGGCGCGGCGTTGCGCGACGCGAGCGACGTGAGCGGCGCGATCGACGCCATCGATACGATCGTCGCGCTCGAGGCGATCGGTGCGACACCGACGGCCGCGGCTGTCGATGCATCGGCGCCGGAACCCGTCATTCCCGCCGCGCGCAAGCGCAGCGCCGTCCGCAGCGCGATGCCGCTGCGCAAGGAGGGAGTCGCATGATTGCCGAAATCGTCATCGGTTTCATCGTCGGCATCGTGATCGCGGTGCCGGTGTGGATCGTCGCGCAGCACCTCGGCATCGGCCGCGGTTTTCATGCGCCGCGCGGTATCGACCGGCGCGACGCGGTGCCGTGCGAACTCGTGCCCGTCGCGCTGCGCGGGCGGCTGCTGCCCGATGCGGCGCGCGGCGAGCATAGCGGCGAGGCGGCCCGATGAAGACGATCGCCATTGCGTCGACGACGGGCGGCGCGGGCCGCACGACGCTCACGGCCGCGCTCGCGGTGCTGCTCGCGCGTCGTGGCCGGCCGGTCGTCGCCGTCGAATTCGATGCACAGAACCTGATGGGCGCGACGCTCGGCCTCGACTCGCTGGCCGAGCATGGCCTCGCGCAGAGCCTGCTCGGTGGCGGCGAGCCGTGGCATGCCCATACGTGGCGTAACGCCGACGGCGTGCTGTTCGTCCCGTACGGGCAGGTCGACGCGGCCGGCGCCGCCGCGTGCGATGCGCGGCTCGCGGCCGATCCCGCGTGGCTGTCGCGCGCGCTCGACGAGATCGCGCTGCCGGCCGACGGCGTCGTGCTGATCGACACCGCGCGCTATCCGTCGACGCAGGCAGAACAGGCGATTCGCCGCGCGGACCTCACGCTCGTCGTCGTGCCGCCCGAGCCGACCGCGTGCGCGACCACGGCCGCGCGGCTCGGTGCGCTGCGGGCCGGCGGCGAGCTGCGGATCGTCGTGAACCGGCTGAATCCGGCGCGCGACATGCAGCGCGATGCGCTCGGCATGCTGCGCGCGGTCGCGTGGCCGGCGTCGATGCTCGCGCAGCCGATCCGCGTCGAGCCGTGCCGCGC
>NZ_JAAGPH010000319.1:0-2387 GCF_017104705.1 Burkholderia sp. Se-20373
AGCCAGCGGCGCAGGGCCGCGTTCGGCCCGACCGCCGTGCCTCCCGGCGCCTGCACGCGATCGGCGTGCACCGCAGCGGGACAGCCGCACCGCGGGTCGCCGCGCATCGTCCGGCAACCGGCCCCGTCTCACCCGTTCTCCCCGGCGCCGCGCCATTTCCCCGGCCGGCATCCCGAACCCGCCCGCCGAGGGCTTTCGTTATTCCGTTTATGCTTCGTTCCCTGACGACCCTGATCAAGAAGTGGCGCGCGTCGCGCAATGCCGGTCACCAGCTCGATGCGCTGCTCGCGCACGCCGACGCCGATGCGTCGTACGCCGAGCGCAGCGAATGGCTGATCGAGCTCGCGCACTGGCTGCGCCGCACCGGCACGATGCAGGCCGCGCTCGACGCGCCGGCCGATCGCGACGCCGATGCGCGCGCGTATCCGGCCCATGCGCGGTTGCGCTACCTGTTCCACGTGCTCGATCGCAATCCCGCGTGGAAAACCCACGCCGCGCGCATCCTGCGCGGCATCCTGCGCGAGTGCGACGGCATCTCGCTCCTGTGCGACGCCGGCATGCCCGTGCACTCGGGCTTCTTCGGCGCGCTGTTCGAGCGGATCGACGCGTCGCTGATCCCGCCCGCGCCGAACCGCCGCGAGTTGTCGGCGCTGTTCACGCTGATGTTCCCGACGCCGGAAGACGCGCAATGGATCGACGCGCTGCCCGACGATCTCCTCACGCGCCTCGCCGAGCTGATCTCGTTCGACGTCACCGACGAAGAGCGCCACGAGCCGGGCTCGTTCTCGCGCGACCTGCTGGCCGCGCTGCACAACCTGACCTGCCAGATCAGCTCGACCGGCCTGTCGCAGACGGTGCGCAGCCGGCTCTCCGACGACGACGCACGCAAGCCGCTCGAAACGCAGCCGTTCTACCGCCTCACGCGCGCGATGCTCGCGGTCGAGACCGCGCACGCGGCCGTCGAGGACGGCGGCGACCCGAGCAAATTGCTGCACGAGGTGAACTACCTGCGCGTGCTGCTCGACGAATGCCGGATCGCCGTCGACGACGTGTTCTCGCACCTGTACCGCAACGGCGTGTCGGTCGACATCGTGTTCCAGGTCGAACGGATGCGCATGCGCATCGTGCGCGCCGAGATGCTGCTGAACGCGTGGATGGCGCGCGACGACCTGCACGGCATGGCGCACCTGACGGCCGAACTCGTCGACGCGAACCACAACAGCCAGAGCGTGTCGCACCTCGTGCGCAGCAACTTCTCGCTGTTCGCGCGCAAGCTCGTCGAGACCAACGCGGACACCGGCGAGCACTACATCTCGCGCGGCCGCGCCGAGTACCTGAAGATGCTGCGGATGGCCGCGGGCGGCGGCCTCGTCACCGTCGTGACCGTGTGCGTGAAGTTCGCGATCACGGGCGCGCACCTGCAATCGATGCTCGAAGGGCTGCTCGCGGGCGTCAACTACGCGGCCAGCTTCATGCTGATGCACTTCCTGCACTTCACGCTCGCGACCAAGCAGCCCGCGATGACCGCGCCGACCCTCGCGCGCGAGCTCGACGACACCGGCCACGAGGAAGGCGTGAAGGCGTTCGTCGCGTCGGTGATCGCGCTGATCCGCACGCAGGCCGCCGCGATTTCCGGCAACGTCCTCGTCGTGCTGCCCGTGTGCCTGCTGGTGCAGCTGTTCGCGGGCAACGTGATGCACGCGAACCTGATCTCGCCGGATAAGGCGCACGCGACCCTGCACTCGTTCTCGCTGCTCGGCCCGACGCCGCTCTACGCGGCGCTGACCGGCGTGCTGCTGTGGGCATCGAGCCTGCTCGCGGGCTGGGCCGACAACTGGTTCGTGCTGCACCGGGTCGGCGACGCGCTCACGTACAACCGCCGGCTGCGCCTCACGCTCGGTCAGGCCGGTGCCGCGAAGCTCGCGCACTTCTGCCGGTCGAACGTGGCCGGCGTGGTCGCGAACGTCGGGCTCGGCCTGATGCTCGGCCTCGTTCCGGCGATCGTCACCGTGTTCATGTTCCCGTTCGAGGTGCGGCACGTGACGCTGTCGGCCGGGTCGATCGGCATCGCGCTCGGCGTGCTGGGCAAGGATGCGCTCGGCACACCGGAGCTGTGGTGGGCCGGCGCCGGCGTGCTCAGCATGGCGATCCTCAACGTGCTCGTGAGCTTCGCGCTCGCGTTCACGATGGCCGTGCGCTCGCGCAGCCTGCGCCGGACCAAGGTGCGGGCGCTCGTCGGCGCGATCATCCGCACGGTGCTGTCGAATCCGCTCGCGCTGTTCTGGCCGGGCAACGGCCAAGCGGTGCGTGCCGGCCAGCCGGGCTCGCACTGAGCCTGCGGCGGCATGGCGGTGCCCGTCCGGGCGCCGCCGCGCAGCCTGCCGGCA
>NZ_JAAGPH010000320.1:0-2259 GCF_017104705.1 Burkholderia sp. Se-20373
TGCGCGCAGCCAGCGCGCGCTGCCGCTGCGGCCGTGCGGGCGCCTGACGCGCGCGGCCGGCCTCGTGCTGGAAGCGATCGGGCTGCGCCTGTCGGTCGGCGCCGAATGCACGATCGAACTGCCGCCCGGCAGCACGCTGCCGCACGCGGAAGCGGAAGTCGTCGGCTTCGCCGGCGATCGCCTGTTCCTGATGCCGACCACCGACGTCGCGGGCGTGCTGCCCGGCGCACGCGTGTGGCCGCGCGAAAGCGCGCCCGTTGCCGATCCGCTCGCGGGCGCGAAGCGGCTGCCGGTCGGCTGGGAAATGCTCGGGCGCGTCGTCGACGCGTCCGGCCGCCCGCTCGACGGCCTCGGCCCGCTCGCGTCGAAGGTCGACGCGCCGCTGTCGGCGCCGTCGATCAACCCGCTCGAGCGCGAACCGATCCACCACGTGCTCGACGTCGGCGTGCGCGCGATCAACGCGCTGCTCACCGTCGGCCGCGGGCAGCGGATGGGCCTGTTCGCGGGCTCCGGCGTCGGCAAGTCGGTGCTGCTCGGCACGATGGCGCGCTATACGAGCGCGGAAGTGATCGTGATCGGGCTGATCGGCGAACGCGGCCGCGAAGTGAAGGAATTCATCGAACAGATCCTCGGCGAGGACGGGCTCGCACGCTCGGTGGTCGTCGCGGCGCCGGCCGATGTGTCGCCGCTGCTGCGGATGCAGGGCGCGGCCTACGCGACGTCGCTCGCCGAGTATTTCCGCGACCAGGGCAAGCACGTGCTGCTGCTGATGGATTCGCTCACGCGCTATGCGATGGCGCAGCGCGAGATCGCGCTGGCGATCGGCGAGCCGCCCGCGACGAAGGGCTACCCGCCGTCGGTGTTCGCGAAGCTGCCCGCGCTCGTCGAGCGCACCGGCAACGGGCCGGAGGGCGGCGGCTCGATCACCGCGTTCTACACGGTGCTGACCGAAGGCGACGACCAGCAGGACCCGATCGCCGATTCGGCGCGCGCGATCCTCGACGGCCACGTCGTGCTGTCGCGCGCGCTCGCCGAGGCCGGCCACTATCCGGCGATCGACATCGAGGCGTCGATCAGCCGCGCGATGACCGCGCTGATCGACGAAACGCACCTCGACCACGTCCGGCAGTTCAAGCAGATGCTGTCGCGCTACCAGCGCAATCGCGACCTGATCGCCGTCGGCGCGTACGCGCCCGGCCGCGACGCGCAGCTCGACCGCGCGATCGCGCTCTATCCGCGCATCGAGGCGTTCCTGCAGCAGGGCTTTCGCGAATGCGCGCCGTTCGCGTCGAGCCTCGCCGGGCTCGATGCACTGTTCGACGCTTACGGAGGCTGATCCCGATGGCACACGGCTTTCCCCTTCAGTTGCTGCTCGACCGCGCGCAGGAAGATCTCGACTCCGCGACGAAGCAGCTCGGCACCGCGCAGCGCGACCGCACCGCGGCCGCCGAGCAGCTCGACGCGCTGCTGCGCTACCGCGACGAATACCACGCGCGCTTCTCGCAATCCGCGCAGCACGGGATGCCGGCCGGCAACTGGCGCAATTTCCAGGCGTTCATCGATACGCTCGACGCCGCGATCGCGCAGCAGCGCAGCGTGCTTGCCGCGGCCGACGTCCGTATCGACGAAGCCCGCCCGAACTGGCAAAACAAGAAACGCACCGTCGGCTCGTTCGAAATCCTGCAGGCGCGCGGCGTCGCGCAGGAAGCGAAGCGCGACGCCCGGCGCGAGCAGCGCGACGCCGACGAACACGCCGCGAAGATCCTGCGCATGCGGGCCGACGCGGCCCGTTCGTCGTAACCGACCACCGCATTCGAACGAGAGAACCGACATGCCTCCCCTGCCCCTGCTCGGCGCGTTGCTCGACACCGCCGGCACCGCACTCAAGGCCGCCCGCGGCACGGGTGCGTCCAGCGCCGCCGGCAACGATGCCGCGACCGCGACGACCGCCGTGCCGTTCGCGCAGACGCTGAAGCAAAGCGTCGCCACGCGTCGCGATGCGTCGAATTCCGGCGTGCCGGATGCGTCGACGCAACAGGCTTCGTCGAAGCCGGCCGCCGGCACGAAGCCGTCCGCCGCCGAAGACGACGACACGACCGACGATACGACCACGAAAGCCGCCACCAACCCCGACGCCGCGCGCACCGCTACCTGGTATTTCGATTTCGTTTCGCCGTTCGCCTACCTGCAGCAGGAACAATTCGAGCGGTTACCGGCCGCCGCCGCGTTCGAGCCGAAGCCCATCGTGCTCGGCGCACT
>NZ_JAAGPH010000321.1:0-2136 GCF_017104705.1 Burkholderia sp. Se-20373
GATTGCACCCGCCAGCGCGGGAAGTAGGAATCGGACATGGGGAAAAGGGCTCCTGTCGGTCGCCGGCTGCGGAGGATGCGCCGGTCTGGAATCTGGCGCGAGTTTACGGAGCGGAAATGGGGCTGGCCGCGAAGCCGCTCCCGGCCGGCTGGTCGGGCAAGGTGTGGGCGCAGTCGCAGGGGATCGCCGCGGTGCAGACGCTCGGCCTGCCGGCCGACTACCTGCTGCTGACGGATGCCGACATCGGCCATCCGCCCGACGCCGTCGCGCAGCTCGTCACGCGCGCGCAGGCCGAGAACCGCGATCTCGTGTCGCTGATGGTGCGGTTGCGCTGTGATTCGTTCTGGGAAAAGGCGCTGATCCCGGCGTTCGTGTTCTTCTTCGCGAAGCTCTACCCGTTCTCGTGGATCAACAATCCGCGCAATCGGACGGCCGGCGCCGCGGGCGGCTGCATGCTCGTCAAGCGCACGGCGCTTGAGGAAGCGGGCGGCATCGAGTCGATCCGCGGTGCGCTGATCGACGACTGCAGCCTCGCCGCGCAGATCAAGCATCGCGGCGAAGGCCGCCATCCGATCCGGCTCGACCTGGCCGATCGCAGCGTGTCGTTGCGCCCGTACGACAGCTGGCGCGACATCTGGAACATGATCGCGCGCACCGCGTTCACGCAGCTGCACTACTCGCCGCTGCTGCTGGCCGGCACGCTGCTCGGGATGACGATCATCTATCTCGTGCCGCCCGCCGCGGCGCTCGCGTACGGCGCGCGCGCCTGGCCGGCGTGGCTCGCCTGGGCGTCGATGTGCGCCGCGTATGCGCCGATGCTGCGCTACTACCGGCGCTCGCCGCTGTGGGCGCCGGCGCTGCCGCTCGTCGCGCTGTTCTACGTCGGCGCGACGTTCGCTTCCGCGTGGCGCTACTGGCGCGGCAAGGGCGGCCAGTGGAAGGCGCGCGTGCAGGCGCCGGTGGATCGCTGAGCATTGCCCGGGAGGCGTGCCTCCCGGCAGCCGGAAAGCACACAGCCCGATCGGTGGAAACCGGTCGGGCTGTTTCGTTTTCGGCGGTGCCTGTTCGGCGGGGCGGCGTGCCGGCGCTCAGCGCTGCGTCAGCATCATGTACATCTGGACCACGACGTCCGGCGAGAACGTGAACGGCACCCAGCCGTAGCCCGTATGGCGGGCCACCAGCAGGCGGTCGCCGTTCGACTGTTTCTGCACGGCCATCATCGGGTTCTTCGTCGTCACGAAGCGCCAGCCGGCCGGGATGCCGGGCGGCGGCTCCGGCTGCATCGACGCACGCGCATGCGCGAGTTCCTCGATCAGCTGGCCCAGTTGTTCCGGATGCAGCGTGATCGATTCGCCGTTGATGGTCAGCGTGAGTTCGTTCTGCGTCGGGCGCGACACGTGCAGCGTCGCTTTGTCGGACGGGGCCGGGGCGACGTCGGCTTCAACCTCAACCGGCGTTTCGGCTTGCGCCGTCGCGACGATGGCCGTGTCGGCGTCGGCCGTTGCATCCACCGTTTCGGCCGCCGCCGGCGCGGGGGCGATCACGGCCGGTTCCGCCGCCGGCGTACCGGCCGGCGCAGGTTCGACGACTTCGGCTGCCACTGCCGTGGCGGCGACTGCGTTCGTCGCGGCTTCGTTGACGACGGCCTCGACCAGCGCCTCGGCGTCGGCGATGGCCTTCGCGTGGTGCTGCGCCGCCGCTTCGGCTTGTGCGATCGCTTCGGCATGACGCTGCGTGACGGCCTCCGCCTGCGCGGTGGCATCGGCGTGGCGCTGCGCGGCCGCCTCGGCCTGCGCGATCGCTTCGGTATGGCGTTGCGTGACGGCTTCGGCCTCGGCGGTCGCCTCGGCATGACGCTGCGCGGCCGCCTGCGTTTCCGCGATTGCCTGCGTGTGCTGCTGCGCGAGCGCTTCGGCTTCCTTGATCGCAGCCGTGTGGCGCTGCGCGGCGGATTCGGCTTCGGCGATGGCAGCCGCGAGACGCTGCGTGGCCGCTTCGGCTTCGGCAGTGGCTTCCGCGTGCCGCTTTGCGGCGGCCTCGGCTTCGACGGTCGCGGCTGCATGGCGCTGCGCGGCCGCCTCGGCTTCGGTGGCTGCCGCGTGATGGCGCTGCGCGGCGGCCTCCGCCTCGGCGATC
>NZ_JAAGPH010000322.1:0-2096 GCF_017104705.1 Burkholderia sp. Se-20373
GCCGCAGCTGCGCGCGAGCAGCACGCAGCGCGCGCGCACCGACGTCGCACAGGCAGGCACGACCACACGCCACGGGAGCATGTGACGCAGCGCCGGACGCGGCGGCGACCGGCACGGCCGGTATCGGCGCGGCCGACAGCGCGGCGGCATGAAAAGCGCCGACCATCGCGGCCGAGAGGACGAGCAGCGACACGGCCGGCTTCATGCGGCACTCCGTTTCGTCAGGATCATCCGGTCGTCCGTCGCATCGCAATCGATGCACGCAAAGCAGCTATGCCCGTGAGTGAACATCCCCACTGCTTCCCTCATATGTATTCAACTGGCCTGATTCATTTATCGAAACAATGCGGCGATTTCTTTAATCGCGCGGCATCGTGCTACGCGCGCCTGGCACCGGCACACGCCCATTCGTCACACTATCTCAAAAACAGGACAAAACTCACCCCGATTCGCGACATTGAAGCGAAAAAACCTCAATCCGGTCGGAAATGCTGCGCGAGAGGGATGAATGGTAAGAATTGCGCCGTTGTCGCCCGGCAGGCCGAACGGCATACTGCCGGCGCGGATCGGCTGGCCGGCGGCGGTCCGCTGCAGACCGCCCCGCCACACGCGCGGCCGCGAGGCGGCGCGTATGCTACCGCAATCCCGCGCCGCCGGACGGCCTTTCTTTCACGGAAAACGGACTTGAATCAAATCGTCGACACCGCCACCCCGTCCCCCGATACGCTGCTGCGCATCATCGCCGCGCAAGCCGAGATCGCGAAGCTCGGCCTCGATCTCGGCAGCGTGATGGCCTATGTGGCCGAGCAGGTGCCGCAGCTCACCGGCGCGAGCGCCGCCGCGGTCGAATTCGCCGAGGGCGACGACATGGTGTACCGCGCCGCGTCGGGCACGGCCGCCGGGATGCTCGGCCTGCGGTTGCGGCGCTCGGGCAGCCTGTCGGGCCTGTGCGTGCAGCAAGGCGCGTTGCTGCACTGCATCGATTCGGAAACCGATCCGCGCGTCGATCGCGACGCCTGTCGGCGGGTCGGCCTGCGCTCGATGCTCGTGATGCCGCTCACCCACGCCGACACGACCGTCGGCGTGCTGAAAGTGATGTCGCCGGAAGTCGACGGCTTTTCGCCAGCCGACGCGGGCACGCTGCGGCTGACGGCCGACCTGATCGCCGCCGCGATGTTCCACGCGGCGCGCAACGAGGCGAACGAACTGTACCTGCGCGCGACACACGACGCGCTCACGGGCCTGCCCAACCGCGCGCTGTTCTACGACCGCCTGCGGCAGTCGATGCACACGACGCTGCGCGCGAACGGCCGGCTCGGCATCCTCAACATCGACATGGACGGGCTGAAGCCGATCAACGACGGGTTCGGCCATCGCGCGGGCGACGCGGCGCTGCGCGAGGTCGCCGCGCGGATGCAGGGGGCGGTGCGGCGCTCGGACACGGTCGCGCGCATCGGCGGCGACGAATTCGCGGTGATCCTGCCGAACATCGGCAACCGCGACGATGCGCATGCGCAAAGCACGCGGCTCGCGCGCCAGGTCGGCGAACCGTTCGAATTCGAGGGCTGCCCGATGCGGCTCGGCGTCAGCGTCGGGATCGCGCTGCTGCCCGACGACGGCACCGACATGAACGCGCTGATCGAGCACGCGGACAAGGCGATGTACGAAGTGAAACGCACCCGGTCGCAGCGGGTCGCTCACGCGTAACGCGGCTCGACGAACCGGCGGCGGCGGCCTCGAACGGGCGCTAGCCGATCTGCGGAACGGCGATCGCGAGCCCGACCACGACCCACTGGACGATCGCGACGAGCACACCGGCCCGGCACAGCCCGACCGCACCGCGCACGCGTGCGTCGAGCGCGCGTCCGGTCTTCGACGCATCGATCCAGCCGAGATCGGCGAGCGCGCGGTCGAGCGCCGCGAGGCCGTCGTCGACCGATCCGTCGCCCGCCGCCGCACGCGCGAGCGCGGCGAACAGCCGGCGGTCGATCTCGATCCGCACCGCGTACCACAGCGCCGCGATCCCCGAGCCGGTGCTGACCACCGCCAGCAGCACGCGGGCGATCGTGGCCGGCGCCCAGCCCGATGCGATCCAC
>NZ_JAAGPH010000323.1:0-2071 GCF_017104705.1 Burkholderia sp. Se-20373
GCGCCTGCGCGGCGCGGTCGCCAGCCGAGACGATCAGCACGTCGCCATCGGTCGGCACATCGGGCACCGCGACGCAGAGCCGCCACGGCGCCGCGCCGCGCGGCCAGTCGCCGAGCCGCGCGCGAATCCGTTCGGCCGCTTCGGCCAGTTCGTCGGCCGGCGGCCAGAATGCATCGGCGAAACGCGCGCTCATGCGCCGCCCCCGTCCTGGTGCCAGAACGGCATCCCGACGACCGGGGTGCTCGCATGCGCGGTCTCGCGCGCATCCATCGGCCCGGCGAGATAGGCGGCACGGCCGGCCTCGACGCCCTGCGCAAACGCGCGCGCCATGATCTCGGGATGCGTGGCCTGCGACACGGCCGTGTTTAGCAACACGCCGTCGAAGCCCCACTCCATCACCTGGCACGCATGCGACGGCACCCCGAGCCCCGCGTCGACGATCAGCGGCACGTCCGGCAGCCGCTCGCGCAACACGCGCAGGCCGTACGGGTTCACGACGCCCTTGCCCGTGCCGATCGGCGCGCCCCACGGCATCAGCGCCTCGCAGCCGACGTCGAGCAGGCGCCGGCCGATCACCAGATCCTCGGTGCAGTACGGCAGCACCTTGAAACCGTCCTTGACCAGTTGCGCGGCCGCTTCGATCAGGCCGACCGGGTCGGGCTGCAGCGTGTAGTCGTCGCCGATCAGTTCGAGCTTGATCCAGTCGGTGCCGAAGACCTCGCGCGCCATGTGCGCGGTCGTCACGGCTTCGGCGACGGTCTGGCAGCCGGCCGTGTTCGGCAGCAGCGGCACCGCGTGGCGCTTGAGCAGGTCGAAGAAGCCGGCTTCGGCCGTGCCGCCGGTCATCTGGCGGCGCAGCGCGACCGTCACCATCCCGGGACGCGACGCGGCGATCGAATCGGACAGCGACTGCAGCGACGGGTAGCGCGACGTGCCGAGCAACACGCGGCTTGCGAAGGTTTCGCCGTACAGCGTCAACGCGTCGGCGGAGGTGAGGGACGTCATGTCGTTTTCCTGAAAGAGCGGGGACGAAGCGTGAACAACGCGGCGGCGCTCAGCCGCCCGCGACCGGGTGCACGACGTCGAGCTTGTCGCCCGCCGCGAGTGCGCGCGCCGCGTGCTGCGTGCGCGCGACGAAGTTGCCGTTCAGCGCGACCGCGTACGGCGGACGCGCGCCGTACGCGACGAGCGCGTCGGCCACCGTTGCGCCGTCGGGCAACGTCAGGGTCTGTTGGTTGATCTGGATGTCCATGAGGCTTCGTCGAATTCGGTCGGCAGCGCGCGTCAGGCCGGCTGGCGCGCGTCGTTGCGGTGATGAAGGAGCGCCGGCCAGCGCTCGGCGTCGCGCCACGTGGCGAACGCATCGGCGTCGCCGAACGCGCCGCCGAGCGCGGCTTCGGCGAACGCGACCGCCGCGTGCGCGACTTCCGGCGCGATCATGAAGCCGTGCCGGTACAGGCCGTTGACGGCGAGCGTCGACGCGCCGTCCCAGATCACCGCCGGGCGATGATCGGGCAGTGTCGGCCGGCATTGCGCATTGAGTTCGAGAATGCGCGCCTCGCCGAACGCCGGATGCACGGAAAACGCCGCGCTCAGCAGTTCGAGCGCGGAGCGCACGCTGACGGGCGACATGTCCTCGCCCTCCACCTCGGTCGCGCCGATCACATAGAGATCGTCCTGCTTCGGTGCGATGTACAGCGGGTAGCGCGGATGCAGCAACCGCACGGGCCGGGTGAGCCCGATGCCGGGCGCGTGCACGCGCGCGACTTCGCCGCGGATGCCGCGCAACGCGGGCAGCGCGGGTTTCGCGCCGAGCCCGCGGCAATCGATCGTGAAATGCGCGGCAGGCAGGTTCGCATCGTCGATCGTGACATGCCAGTGCAGGTCGACGCCGCGCTCGACGAGGCCGGCCGCGAGCGCGCGCAGCGCCTGGCGATTGTCGAGCTGGCCTTCGTTCGGCAACAGCAGGCCGCGCGCGAAGCGACCCGCGAGCACGGGCTCGGCCGCGTCGACCTGCGCGCCGGCGAGCGTCACGAAACCGCGGTCGAACAGGTCGGCCGGCGCGTTCGCG
>NZ_JAAGPH010000324.1:0-1907 GCF_017104705.1 Burkholderia sp. Se-20373
AACGCAGCGTGGCGCTGCCATGGCGCGCTGCTGTTCGACGCGCCGGATGCGCTCGCCGTGTTCTTCGCGGCCGTGCCGGCCGCCCCCGCCGACGCGCGCGCGGCCTACGCGAACCTGCCCGTGCCGCTCGTGTTCGAGATCGGCCGGACCGAGCTGACGACGGCCGAGCTGGCCGACGTCGTCGGCGGCGACATCATCGCGATCGAGCGCTGGCAGGCGCACGAGCAGAACCTGCTGTGCGTCGCGCGGCTGCCCGCCGCGCCGGCGTGGGAGATTACCGGACGGCCGTCGGGCAACCGGCTGACCGTCGAACGAATCAGGGAGATGCCTTTGGAACCGACCCGCACCGACATCGCGTCCGCGACGACGCACGACGCGCCGCCGGCCGACGCGCCGCGTCCGCTCGACGGCCTCGCGGTCGACCTGCGCTTCGAGCTGCCGCCCACGTCGATGCCGCTCGGCGAACTGAGCGCGCTGCAGCCCGGCGCCGTGATCGAACTGCAGCAAGGGATCAACCAGAGCGTGATCCATCTCGTCGCGAACGGGATGCTGATCGGCACGGGGCACCTGATCGCGGTCGGCCAGAAGCTCGGCGTGCGGGTCGTCACGCTGACCCAACCCGCGCCGCGCGAGCGCTGAACGATGGGCAACCTGCCGAATCCGGTCGCGCTGATCGCGGTGATCGCCGCGCTCGGCATCGCGCCGTTCGCGGCGCTGATGGTCACGAGCTACACGAAGCTGGTGGTCGTGCTCGGCCTGTTGCGCTCCGCGCTCGGGATCCAGCAGGTGCCGCCGAACCTCGTGTTGAACGGCATC
Organism: Burkholderia sp. Se-20373; assembly: GCF_017104705.1. Taxonomy (NCBI): domain Bacteria; kingdom Pseudomonadati; phylum Pseudomonadota; class Betaproteobacteria; order Burkholderiales; family Burkholderiaceae; genus Burkholderia; species Burkholderia sp. Se-20373. The sequence continues at coordinate 817 of NZ_JAAGPH010000324.1, forward strand.
GCGCTGATCCTGTCGCTGTTCATCATGGCGCCCGTCGGGATGTCGATCCGCGACGCGCTGCAGGCGCGCCACTTCGATGCGTCCGGGCAGTTGTCGACGGCCGACGTCGGCGCGCTCGCCGATGCCGCGCTGCCGCCGATCAAGGATTTCCTCGTGTCGCACACGCGGCAGCGCGATCGCGAATTCTTCGTGCGCACCGCGACCTCGGTGTGGCCGAAGAACCGTGCGGACGGCATCAAGGACGACGACCTGCTGGTGCTGGTGCCGAGCTTCACGCTCGCCGAGCTGACGAAGGCGTTCCAGATCGGCTTCGTGATCTACATCGTGTTCATCGTCGTCGACCTGCTGGTCGCGAACATCCTGCTCGCGCTCGGCATGCAGATGATCTCGCCAACCACGATCTCGGTGCCGTTCAAGCTGCTGCTGTTCGTCGCGCTCGACGGCTGGTCGCTGCTCGTGCACGGCCTCGTGATGTCGTACCGGGTGGCGGGCGCGGGATGAGCGCGCACCGCCTGCGAACCGCCGCCGCCTGCCTGTGCGCGCTGGCCGCGCTCGCCTTCGCGTGCCTGCCGCTGCGCAGCGCGCAGGCCGCAGGCAGCGGTACCGGCTTCGCGCCGCTCGCGCGCGCATGCGCGCCGAACGTCGATCCCGACACGCTCGCCGCGCTCGTGCGTACCGAGTCGGGCTTCAATCCGTATGCGATCGGCGTGGTCGGCGGCCATCTGGCGCGCCAGCCCGCATCGCTCGACGAAGCGCGCGCGACCGCGCACGACCTCGCGGCGCGCGGCTTCAGCTACAGCGTCGGCCTTGCGCAGGTGAACGAGCGCAATTTCGCGAAATACGGGCTCGATGAAGCGACGATGTTCGAACCGTGCCGCAACCTGCGGGCCGGCGGCGCGATCCTGACCGAATGCTTCGCGCGCTCGTCGGGCACCGGTCGCGCCACGCAGGCCGCGTTGCGCGCGGCGCTGTCGTGCTACTACAGCGGCAACTTCACGACCGGCTTCTCGAGCGGCTACGTGAGCCGCGTCGTCGCCAGCGCGCAACGCAACGCGCGCGAAGGCGGCGCCGGACCGATTCCCGTCGTCGGC
>NZ_JAAGPH010000030.1:0-64779 GCF_017104705.1 Burkholderia sp. Se-20373
CGAGCCCGCCCGCGCGGCCGCCGCTGGCGGCTGCCCGAGCGACGTCGCGGCAGGCGGCGGCGCGACGCGCAACACCTGACCGGGATACACGGCATCGGTCGGCGCCATGTGGTTCCAGCTGGCCACGTCCTGGACGCGCTGCCCGTAGGCGTTCGCGACGCCCGCGAGCGTATCGCCCGGATTCACGCGGTAATAGCCGGCGATCACGCCCGGCGTCGCGGCCGACGTGGGTGCCGGCTGGCGCGCCGGCTGCCAGTTGTCGGTCCACGGCGTCATCGTGCAGCCCGTCAGCGCGAGGGCTGCGGCAGCGAGCGCCGCCTGCGGCAGCCAGCGCGTCAGCGCATCGTGGATGGGAATAGTTTCTCTCAAGGGTCCTCCCGGATTTGCGTCGTTGCGCCGCCCACCGCCCCCCGGCGCGCGACGCACGATGTCCGGCCGAACGGCCGGATCAACCAGTATCCGACCGCGCTCGCGGCCGTCAGTTTCCACAGCGGGACGTGGGTGCGAATGGGCTCACCGGCCCCTTTTTCGCTTCGTCCCGACCGGCAAAGATACCATTTGTGGCGGTCAAGGCCGCGTGAGGTGCCTGATCCGGCAACAATCTTGCGGCGTCGCACCGGCGTGCCGGTGGCCTGCAAGCCGCGCCGCGCGGGCCGTCGGGCGGGCTGTGGCGGCCCCTCCGCATGCCGCGCCGCCCGCGCGGGCAGTGTCGATCCCGTCACATTCTCCCCGTCGATCGCCACCTATACTCGGTGATGCACTGCGCGATCCAACGACAACGAGGAGCATGACAATGAACAACGCGACGTTTCTTTCCGTGCAGCTCAACGCCGACGACTTCTCCGGCTCCAGCGGCCTGGTCGACTTGCTCAATCGGCACCTGCTGTTCGCGACCGACGTCGCCGAGGCGGCCGATGCGCTCGTCCAGCTGGCGAGCGTCGCGCACATGACGGGCGCCACGCGCCACAGCGTCGAGCTGCCGATCCTCGCGATCGAGCGGCTGCGCGATGCGCTCGACACGTTGAGCGGCTACGACGAAACGTGGCTGCAGGTGCTGGAACCGGCCGAAGCGTTGTTCCGGGACATCGGGCACCGCCGGCACGCGCTGCACTGAACTGAACTGAACTGAACTGGACTGGCAGCTGGCGCGATAGGCGCGCCGCCAATGAAAACAGCCCGCCGTTCCGCATGACGGAACGACGGGCTGTTTGTGCTTCCAGGGTCGGATCAGGCCGCCGATGCGGCCGCGCCATTAACGACCCTTGTAGATCGGGGCGTCGTCAGCGATACGCTTGACTTGCCAGCCGGTCTTGGCCTTGGCCGGCGCGCCGGATTCTTGCGCGGCAGCCGGTTGCGCGCCGTAGCCGGTCGTGTCGGCAGCGGCGACGTTCTGTTGCGGGTTCAGGCGGGCTTCAGCAGCCTGGATGCCTTCCGGGTAGTTCGTACGGTCGCTGCCCAGCTTGTAGCCGGCCTGTTGCACGGCGACCAGATCGGCCTTCACTTGTGCACGGGTGACGGGCGCGTTCTGTTGGGCGAACGAGACGGCGGGAACGGCGAGGACGGCAGCTGCGGCGAACGTTGCGATCAGCGATTTCATGATTACCTCCGGGATTTTTTTGCTCCGCCGCACACACCATGTCTGCAGCGATGGAACAGAGTTTAGTCCCGGCAACACCTAGGGAAAACCATGAAACAACGAAAACACTATTTCCCAGGAACCAACAATCTCGGCATCCGGTATCGAAAAACCCTATCGATAGAATAGATTTTCGCAACAATGCCGCCCTCGCGGGCGGGTTACGACCAGTTCGCGTGGAAGCTGCCTGGCTTGTCGGTACGCTCGAACGTATGCGCGCCGAAGAAATCCCGCTGCGCCTGCACGAGGTTCGCCGGCAGCCGCTCGGAGCGGTAGCTGTCGAAGTACGCGACCGCCGACGCGAACGCCGGTACCGGCACGCCGGCCTTCACCGCGGCGACCACGACGTCGCGCAGCGATGCCTGGTAATTCGCGGCGATGTCCTTGAAGTACGGGTCGAGCAGCAGGTTCGCGAGCGCCGAATCCTTCGCGTACGCGTCCGTGATCTTCTGCAGGAAGCGCGCGCGGATGATGCAGCCGGCACGGAAGATCTTCGCGATCGTCCCGAGATCGAGGTTCCAGCCGTACTCTTCCGACGCCGTGCGCAGTTGCGCGAAGCCCTGCGCGTACGAGATCACCTTGCTCAGGTACAGCGCGCGGCGCACCGCTTCGACGAACGCGGCGCGATCGCCGTCGAACGGCGCGGCGGCCGGGCCCGACAGGACCTTGCTGGCCGCGACGCGCTCGGTCTTCAGCGACGACAGCACGCGCGCGAACACCGATTCGGTGATCAGCGGCAGCGGCACGCCGAGATCCAGCGCATTCTGGCTCGTCCACTTGCCGGTGCCCTTCTGCGCCGCGCGATCGAGGATCACGTCGACCAGGTGCTTGCCGGTTTCCTCGTCCTTCTTGCCGAAGATCTTCGACGTGATCTCCATCAGGTAGCTGTCGAGCTCGCCCTGGTTCCACTCGGTGTACACCGCGCCGAGTTCGTCGTTGGTCAGGCCCGCGACGTCCTTCAGCACCGCATAGCTTTCGGCGATCAGCTGCATGTCGCCGTATTCGATGCCGTTGTGGACCATCTTCACGTAATGGCCTGCACCGTCCGGGCCCATGTACGCGACGCACGGCTCGCCGTCCGACGGCGCCTTGGCCGCGATCTGCTTCAGGATCGGCTCGACGAGATCGTACGCATCACGCTGGCCGCCGGGCATGATCGACGGGCCGCGCAGCGCGCCCTCTTCGCCACCCGACACGCCGGTGCCGATGAAGTGCAGGCCCGATTGCGCGAGTTCCTGGTTGCGGCGGATCGTGTCGGTGAAGTGCGTATTGCCGCCGTCGATCAGCACGTCGCCCTTCTCGAGCAGCGGCTTGAGCGACGCGATCGTCGCATCGGTCGCCTCGCCGGCCTTCACCATCATCAGGATCCGGCGCGGCGTTTCGAGCGACGCGACGAATTCCTCGAGCGTATAGGTCGGCACCAGATTGCGGCCGGGGAATTCGGCGATCAGTTCGTCGGTTTTCTCGCGGCTGCGGTTGTACACCGACACCGCGTAACCGCGGCTCTCGATATTGAGTGCGAGATTGCGGCCCATCACCGCGAGCCCGATCACACCGATTGCTTGTTTGCCCATTAGTCAATTCTCCGGAAAAAACGGGGCGCGACCCGAGCCGGGTCGCGCGCACAGGCGAAAGGATAGTGGAAACCCGGCGGCGATGCGCGCTTGCCTGTCATTGCTCCGCGTCCGGCAGCCGCCGGAACACGACGCTCAGGTTGTTCGCCGGCATCTCGACCACCTCGATGCAGTCGAGCCCGCGATCGAGGCCGAGCGCGACGACGGTCTCGAGATCGCGCACGCCCCACGACGGGTCGCGGCCGCGCAACTGCAGGTCGAACGCTTCGTTCGACGGCGCCGTATGCCGGCCCTCGCGACGATACGGCCCGTACAGGAACAGCACGCCGCCCGGCCGCAGCAGGCGCGACGCCCCCGCGAACAGCGCGTCGGTGCAGGCCCACGGCGAGATGTGAATCATGTTGATGCAGACGATGGCATCGAGCGTGTCGACCGGCCAGGACGCGTCGCGCACGTCGAACGCGAGCGGCCCGGCGACGTTGGCGAGACCCGCATGGGCAACCCACGCGGCGATCGAGCGCCGCGCCTGCGCATCGGGATCGCTCGGCTGCCAGTGCAGGCCCGGCAGCGCCTGCGCGAAGTGGACCGCGTGCTGCCCCGTGCCGCTCGCGATTTCGAGCACGCGGCCGCTCGCCGGCAGCACGCGGCGCAAGACGTCGAGGATCGGCCCGCGATTGCGTTCGGCCGCCGGCGCCGACAGCCGCGCGGACGGCTCGGGAGAACAGGTCGGATCGGTCACGATGCCTGCTCCGGTGCGTGGCTCGCGAGGCCCAGCCGCGCAGTCAGCGCGTCGAGCGCGGGCGCGCAGCGCGCCTCGACCTTCAGCGTCAGCATCGGATCGGCGCGCGTATGGCCGAGATTGAGCGCGGCGACCGGCTTGTTCTGTGCCTGCGCCCACACGCAGAAGCGGTAGCCGGAATACACCATCAGCGACGAACCGACGACCAGCAGCGCATCGGCCGCCTCGAGCGCCTGCGACGCGAGCGTCACGCGCTCGCGCGGCACGTTTTCGCCGAAGAACACGACCGCCGGCTTCAGCAGCCCGCCGCACGCGGGGCACGCCGGAATGCGGAACGTGTCGAGCGCGGCCCATTCGAGGTGCGCGTCGCCATCCGCGGCCGGCTCGGCCTGCGCGCCCAGCAGTTCGGGATTGTCGGCCTCGAGCATGACCTGGATCGTCGCGCGCGCATGATGCGCGCCGCAGCCGAGGCACGTGACGCCGTCGATGCCGCCGTGCAGTTCAATGACGTCGCCGCTGCCCGCGCGCTGGTGCAGGCCGTCGACGTTCTGCGTGACGAGCCGCTCGATCCGTCCCGCGCTGCCGAGCCGCGCCAGTGCCACGTGCGACCCGTTCGGCTGCGCGCGGCCGACGACGGGCCAGCCGATCATGCTGCGTGCCCAATAGCGCCGCCGCGCGGCATCGGAGCCGAGGAATTCGTGGAGCTGGATCGGCGGCGAGCGCATCCATTGGCCGTTGCGGTCGCGATAGCCGGGAATGCCGGAATCGGTGCTGATGCCCGCGCCGGTCAGCACCAGCAGGCGCGGATGACGCTCGACGAACGTGTGCAGCGCATCGAGCGCGGCCGGATCGACGTCGGCGGTTGGGGGATCGTTCTGAGCTGTGTCGTTCATGTTGGCAACGCGTGATCGGGCGCGCCGGCAAGCCGTGCGCCCGCACGGGCGGCCAGGCACGCCAGCACATGATACAGAACGCCGCGCGATCGGGCCGATGGCCCGCGTCGCAAACCTGCGCACAAAAAAAGACGCCCATCGCCACGTAGCGATGGGCGCTTCAACAATTGATCCATCGGGGTAGTGGATCAACTGACAGCACAATTTCGCGGCGTCCGCCCTGCTGCGGCGGGTGAACGCTTCCCCTGGACTCCATGTGTTCCGCGATGCCGAATGCATCGATGCGCTGCCGGCTTTCCGATGCGATCCGGTTCGGCCCCGTCGCGCCGCTGCAAGGCACGGCACGCCTACGCCTACGCCGCGCGACGACTCGCGTTGCGCGCGGCAGATTGACGATCCGGGATCCGGGCCGGGCCATCCGCAGGCATTCACGGTTCATCCCCGACGGCCGACCGGCACCAGTCGGCCTCGTGCGTCATGCCTGCACGTCGTCGTTCAGAACAAACCCGATTGCTCGGATGGAACGGAAAGCCGCGCGCTCACGTCGCCTCGATAAACGGCGAAGCGAATGGCCCGGCAGGTCGGCGATTCATGTTTGCAACACGACACGTTGCGATTCGGTCTGTTTTCATTCTCTTGTCCCCGTCTCCGATACGTCCGACCCACTGAAGCGATCGCCGGACCGACTGCGTCCGCGACCGCGCTCACGGCGTGCACAGTTATGCAAGGAGCGCACCATGCTTCATGCCGCAAGGCCGCGCGGGTCGAAACGGGGCCATCGACGCGCATCGCGCACCGGCAAGCCGCGCGAACGTTTCGAAACTGAAACGCCTGCCGGATCGGCTGCCGTCGGCCGGCCGAGCCGTCCCGCCGCACCCGCCGGGCCCGGGCAAACAGCGCGACGTTGCCTCTGCGCGCGACCGCCGAACGGCTTACAATCGCCCCACAGTGCCGCATGAACCGGCGCGCGGCGCCGTCCTGGCCTTCCTCGCGCGGCGCGCACCACCCGACCGGAGCCCACTACCCGACGCATGCCTGACGCACATGCGTAACACTGTGCGTGGCTTAGCACCGGGGCCGGCGCGACACCTCAACGAAAGGCGTCGATCACCTTGACGCGACGCTCGGTTTCGTCGACGAAGCAACTGTCGACCTCCACGAGCCCGAGCGTGCCGCCCGCATCGGGCTGCCGCGATTCGGCACACTTCGCGTCCCGCGCCTTGAGCCAGCGGCGCTCGTCGTTGCGCAGTCTCGCCTGCCCTTGCGCATCCAGGCTCGCCATCTTCGTCTTGTAGACCGCATTCAAGCGCTTGTCGGCTGCTTCGTATTGCAGTCCGAGGCAATTGCGAATGTCGGCCGTGTGGCCCGTTTCCTCGGCGGTCTTGCAAATAGCGGCGCGCTGCGCATCGTCCGCGAGCGCGTCCGACGCGACCGCGAAAAGCATCGCGCTTGCCGCCAGACCGATCGCCATGTGTTGAAGCATGTTCATCCGGATGCGTTGTTTTCAATGACGGAAGGCCCCGATTATGCCCGGCCCGCTGCCCGCATGACCTGCGTTGCCTCGACGTCAACCGGTCGCTGCGCATGCCATACCGCGCAACCGTCGTGCAAACACGCTAGCATTCGAACTCGCAACGTCGCGCGTTGGCTTCGCGCTGCCTCCAAGGACTCGACATGACCACCCCAGCCTCTGCCCGCCCCGATGTCGCGCATCGCGTCTTTTCGGACGGACGGTTGTCGATCGGCCTTACGCTTCCACTGCTTCGCACCGGCCATATCGTCGCCGACTTCGACGAGCAGCTCGAACTCGCGGCGCTGGCCGACACGCTCGGCTTTCGCGCGCTGTGGGTTCGCGACGTGCCGCTGAACAGCGCCGACTACCCCGATCCGGTCGGGCACCTCGACCCGTGGGTCCTGCTCGGTGCACTGGCATCCCGCACGCGCCGGATCGCGCTCGCCAGCGGCGCGATCGTGCTGCCGCTGCGTCATCCGCTGCATATCGCCAAAGGCGCGCTGTCGCTCGCGACGCTGTCGGGCGGCCGCTTCATCCTCGGGCTCGGCTCCGGCGACCGCCCGCCCGAATATGCGGCGTTCGGTGTCGACGCGGAGACGCGGCGCGACCGCTACCGCGCCCACTGGGACGTCGTCGCGGCCGCGCTCGGCGTGCCGTCGCGCGTGCTGCCCGACGAAGCGCCGCCCGATGCGCCCGAATTCACGCTGCTCCCGTGCGGCGCCGACGCCGTGCCGATGCTGGCGGTCGGCTCGGGCGGACAAAGCGTCGACTGGATCGCACGGCACTCGCTTGGCTGGATGACGTACCACCGCGATCCGGACACGCAGCGCGCACGCTATTCGATGTGGCGCGCGGCGGTCGACCGGCTCGCGACGCCAGCCTTTCGCGCGTTCGGCGTCTCGATGCGGCTCGACCTCGTCGCGGATCCCGACGCGCCGGCCACCGCGTTGCCGCTCGGCTATGCAACCGGACGCCGGGCATTGATCGAGACCCTGCGGGACATGCACGCGGCGGGCACGCACCACGTCACGCTGAATCCGGGCTCGGACCGGCCCGTGCGCGAAGTCATCGAGGAAATCGCGGAACACGTTCTGCCCGTTTTTCACGACGAGCCAGCGTAATTCGGCAGGATTCCAGATTAATTTGACCCGATGCGTGCGTGGTGCACGCGTAGTCGACGAGCCGACATTACAAATGTCTTGCGCGCCGACCATTGAAACGCCCGACCTGTCTGGCGACCCACAGTCCGCGTCGGACACATGACTGCGCAAACGCGCCGCAAACGCCCGCACCACGTCGGGTATGCCCGATTCGAATGATCGTCGACGGAACTATTCGGTTCCCATCGCAATCATGTTAACTTCCGTCCATCGTTCAGCCTGGCGGGCCGCGCGCCGATGCGCGCCCGCATGCCTACTCCATGCGACATTTCCTTCTCGGCTGGCTGCTGGCCGCCGTCGTCTCGGCCGCTCATGCGGCTGCTCCCGCCCCGGCCGCCGCGTCGGCCGCTTCCGGCGCCGCGCCCGCGCTGACGCCGCAACAGGCGCAGCAGGCACTCAATGTGCTCGAAAATCCGCGCGATCGCGCGCAGGTCGAAACGACGCTCCGGGCGATCGCGGCCGTCGGCGCGTTGAGCGCCCCCGCGATCGCAGCGAGTGATGCGGCTGCGGCCAGCGCCGCGTCGGCCGCCGCGGCCCCGGCGGCGCTGACGTCGAACGGGCTCGCATCGATGCTCGTCCGGCAGGGATCGCGCTGGACCATCGAAATCGGCGGTGCATTGAAGGAATCGCTGCACTCGCTGCTCGACGTCGGCTCGGTCGGCAACTGGTGGCATGACAAGCTGGTGCGCGCCGACGCGCGCGCGGATCTTGCACACGCGCTCTGGATCATCGTCGCCGTGCTCGTGCCCGCGCTCCTCGTCGAATGGTTCGCGAAGCGGATGCTGCGACGCGCGCTGGCCGCGGTGGCCGCTCGGCGCGCAGACACGTCGCGCCCCACCGAGTCCGAGTCCGTTACACCCGACTCCGAGACGCTCGACGACGACAACGCACCACCGGGCACGGCTGCCCCGCCAGATGTTCCCGACACCCCGAACGCCGCGCCCGCGTCGTCGCAAGGCCGCGGCCACGCGCGCCGCCACACCACGCTGCTGCACCGGATGCCGCGCGCGCTCGTCAGTCTGGCGTTGCGTGCCGTGCCGCTGCTCGTGTTCGTCGGCGTCGCGAGCCTGACGATGTCGGTGATCGGCGATACGGCCGCCCCGATCGAATCCGCGCTCGAAGCGCTGATCGACATCTACGTGATCTGCCGGCTCGTCACGATCGTCAGTCGGCTGTTCTTCCAGCCCGATGCGCGGCAATTGCGGTTGCTGCACATCAGCGACGCGTGGGCCGACTTCGCGCAACGCTCGATCGCGCGGATCGTGATCGTGGTCGGCGCCTGCACGGCCGCAGTCGAGATCGCCGCGAACTTCGGCCTCAGCGACGCCGGTCACGTCGCGCTGCTGAAAGCCGTCGCGCTCGTCGGGCACCTGATGGTCTCGGCGCTGATCCTCCAGTGCCGCCTGCCGGTCGCCGCGCGGATCCGCGCGGCCGGCGAGGATCGCCCGTCCTTCGCGATGATCGCCAACGCGCTCGCGGACGCGTGGGCGCCCGTATCGGTCTTCATCGTGATGGCGCTGTGGTTCGTGTGGGCGCTCGACGTCCACAACGGCTACCGCGTGCTGATCACGCTCGGCGGCCGCTCGATCGCCGTGATGATCGGCATGCGGATCGTGTCGATCGTCGTGTTCGGCGCGCTCGCGCGGCTGTTCCAGGGCCGCGACGAAGATCGCACGCTCGTCCATGCGCACGCTTACCGCTACTACCCGTTGCTGCGCCAGATCGTGTCGGGCGCGATCGGCATCGTGACCCTCGTGCTGCTGCTGCAGATCTGGGGCGTGCCGATCTTCCGCGCGTTCGAGACCGGCACGATCGGCCACCGGCTCGCGTCGGCGCTGGTGACGATCGCCATCGCGGCCATCGTCGCGCTCGTCGTGTGGGAAGCCGCGAACATCGCCATCGAGCGCCGCCTGCAGCGCTGGACGCGCGAAGGCAATCTCATGCGCGCGGCGCGGCTGCGCACGCTGCTGCCGATGCTGCGCACGCTGCTGTTCGTGATGATCGCGCTCGTCGTCGTGCTGACGGGCCTCAGCCAGCTCGGCGTGAACGTCGGCCCGCTGCTTGCCGGCGCCAGCATCTTCGGTGTCGCGCTCGGCTTCGGCTCGCAGAAGCTCGTGCAGGACTTCATCACCGGGATCTTCCTGCTGATGGAAAACGCGATGCAGGTCGGCGACTGGGTCACGCTCGCCGGTGTGTCGGGCACGGTCGAATACCTGTCGATCCGCACCGTGCGGCTGCGCGCCGGCGACGGGTCGTTGTACACGATTCCGTTCAGCTCCGTGACGACCGTCAACAATACGAATCGCGGGCTCGGCAACGCGGCCGTCAAGATCAGCATTGCCTACGGCGAGGATATCGATCGCGCGATCGCGACGCTGAAGGAGATTGGTGCGGCACTGCGCGACGATCCGAAGTACCGCGACGGCATCCTGTCGGACTTCAGCTACTGGGGTATCGATCAGGTCGACGGCGCGACGCTCGCGCTGGCCGGACAGATGCAATGCACGGACTCGACGCGCTGGAGCGTGCAGCGTGAATTCAACCGGCGGATCGCCGAGACGTTCCTCGAACGCGGCATCCGGATCGCCAATCCGCAGCGCAGCGTCGTTGCGTACGCGGACGGATCGCGGCCGGTGGTCGATGACGAAAACGGCACCCACGGCGACAGCAGCCATCCTGCCGAAGTGACGGCCCGGCCGCCGTCGCCGGCCGCACCGGCGCGCAAGCCGGGTTGACCGGCCGGGGCCGGCGGCGCACCGCGTTCAACGCGCGGCAGGCTTGCTCCCGCGCCGCGGGCCTTTCGCGGCGGACGTCGACGCCCCCGCCTTCGCCGTCCGTTTCGCCGTCGCGCCCGGCTCGCGCTTCGAGCCGGCTGCAGGATCGGCCGCCAAGGCGTCGCGCTGCACGTGCCATTGCTGGAGCAGCACCCGCGTCTGCTCGGCAATCGTGTCGATCAGCAATTTCGCGCGCGCGCCTTCGAATGCCTCCCATTCGAGCAACTGCAGCGCCGAACGCTGCGCGATGTGGAACACCGTGATCTGCCCGAACAGGCTCAGTGCACGCAAGCGCGTGACGGGATCGTTGGCCGGCCGCCCCGAGATGCGGCCGATCAGCTCGGCGCTCACGTCGTTCAGCGGCTTGCGCATGCGCTTCATCAGGATTTCGCTCGCGCTCGCCGGCTCCTGGCCGCCTTGCTCGCGTGCAAAGAACATCCGCTGGTTCATCGTCTTCGGCGCCGTGAACATCCGGTCCGCCAGCGCGCGCAGCAGCCCGACGAACGCATCGATCAGCACGTCGACGTCCGCGTCCGCATCGAGCATCGCCCATGCATGGCCGACCGCCGGCGCGAACACTTCCCGGCCGAGCTCCGCGATCGTCTCCACGCACGCGCGGTACACGCCTTCCTTGTTCTCGAAGTAGTACTGGAGCGCCGGCGCGTTCACGCCGGCCATCGCCGCGATCTCGCGTGTCGATGCCCCCGCGAACCCGCGCTCGCCGAACAGTTCGATCGCCGCCTCGATGATCCGCTGGCGCGTTTCGTCGCCGCGGGCGTAGCCGCCCGCCGACGTACGGCGCAGCTTCTTCGCTTCGTTCATGCCTTCCTCGTCATTCGATCGACCGACATTCTACTTGACACAATTTTATCAACTGGAATAATTCTTCCACTTGGAATAAATTGGATGCCAGCATGTCGACGCCGCAAGACTCGCCACCGAAAGCAGATCGTCAGGAAAACGGAACAACCCCGCGCAACGGCAACGGATCGAAGCGGCGCATCCTGCTCGTCGTCGCCGTGCTTGCGGCGATCGGCGGCGCCGTCTGGCTCGGCCGCTGGTGGACGGTCGGCCGCTTTATCGAAAGCACCAACGACGCGTACCTGCAGGCGGACAGCATGACGGCCGCGCCGAAGGTCGCCGGTTACGTGACCGACGTGTACGTGCGCGACAACCAGGCCGTGAAGGCCGGCGATCCGCTCGTGCGGCTCGACGTCCGCCAGTACCAGGTCGCGCTTGCCCAATCGCTTGCGACCGTCGACGCGCGCCGCGCCGACATCGCACGCGCCGAGGCCGACATCCGCCAGCAGCACGCGAATCTCGAACAGGCCGATGCACAGGCAAAGGTGTCGCGCATCAACGCGCAGCACGCCAGCGACGAATACACGCGCTATGCGCCGCTCGCCGCGACCGGCGCGGAAACGCACGAACGCGTGGCCGACCTGAAGAGCACGCGCGATCAGGCGGCCGCGACGCTCGCCGCGAACAATGCGTCGATCGCTGCCGCCCGCACGCAGATCGCGTCGTTCACCGCGCAGCTCCAGCAGGCGCGCGCGCAGCTCGAAGCCGCGCAGGCCAGCGCCGCACAGGCGCAGCTCGACCTCGACAACACGATCGTGCGCAGCACCCTCGCCGGCCGCGTCGGCGATCGCACGGTACGCGTCGGTCAATACGTGCAGCCCGGCACGCGCCTGCTGACCGTCGTGCCCGTCGACTCGATCTACCTCGTCGCGAACTTCAAGGAAACGCAGATCGGCAACATGCGCATCGGCCAGCCCGTCGAACTGCACGTCGACGCACTGCCGGACGGCGCGCTGTCCGGCGTCGTCGACAGCTTCGCCCCCGGCACGGGCGCGCAATTCGCGCTGCTGCCGCCCGAGAACGCGACCGGCAACTTCACGAAGATCGTCCAGCGCGTGCCGGTGCGCATCCGCCTCGCCGCGGACGCCCGCGCGCAGCGCATGCTGCTGCCGGGGCTGTCGGTGACGGTCGACGTCGATACGCGCTCGGCCCGCGACGAGACGCATCATGGCTGAAGCGTCCGCCACGATGCCGATGCCGCCGCACGAGGGCCGCGCGAGCGTGACCGACTGGATCGCGGTCGCGGCGGGCGCGCTCGGCGCGCTGATGGCGACCCTCGACATCTCGATCACGAACTCCGCGCTGCCGCAGATCCAGGGTGAAATCGGCGCGACCGGCACCGAAGGCACGTGGATCTCGACCGGCTACCTGATGTCGGAAATCGTGATGATCCCGCTCGCCGCGTGGCTCACGCGCGTGTTCGGGCTGCGCAATTTCCTGCTGACGAACTCCGCGCTGTTCATTGCCTTCTCGATGATGTGCGGCTGGTCGCATTCGCTGCCGATGATGATCGCCGGCCGGATCGGCCAGGGCTTCACCGGCGGTGCGCTGATCCCGACTGCACAAACCATCATCCGCACGCGGCTGCCGCTGTCGCAGTTGCCGGTCGGCATGACGCTGTTCGGCCTGATCGTGCTGCTCGGGCCGCTGTTCGGCCCCGTGCTCGGCGGCTGGCTCGCGGAGAACGTCAGCTGGAGCTGGTGCTTTTTCCTGAACCTGCCGGTGTGCCTGTTGCTGATGGCGCTGTTGATATTCGGGCTGCCGTCGGACCGCCCGCAATGGCATTCATTCCTGAACGCGGACTGGCTCGGGATCTTCGGCCTCGCGATCGGTCTGAGCTCGCTCACCGTCGTGCTCGAGGAAGGTCAGCGCGAACGCTGGTTCGAATCGCAGATGATCGTCACGTTGAGCCTCGTGTCGCTTGCCGGGATGATCCTGATCGCGTTGTCGCAGATCTTTGCGAAGCGGCCGATCATGCGGCTGTCGCTGATGCGCAACCCGCGCTACGCGAGCGTGATCGTGATCGTGTCCGCGGTCGGTGCCGGGCTGTACGGCGTGTCCTACCTGCTGCCGCAGTTCCTTGCGATCGTCGCCGGCTACAACGCGGAACAGGCGGGCGCGATCATGCTGCTGTCGGGGCTGCCCGCCTTCCTCGTAATGCCGATCCTGCCGCGCCTGCTCGGCAAGGTCGATTTCCGCATTCTCGTGATCTCGGGGCTGCTGCTGTTCTGCCTGAGCTGCATGCTCGACATCAGCCTGACCGCGCAGAGCGTCGGCCACGACTTCGTCTGGTCGCAACTGATCCGCGGCGTCGCGCAGATGCTCGCGATGATGCCGCTCAATCAGGCCTCGATGGCGGCCGTCGCACGCGAAGACTCGGGCGATGCGGCCGGGCTCTACAACATGGCGCGCAATCTCGGCGGCTCGATCGGGCTCGCGATCATCGGCACCGTGATCGACCGGCGCACGACCTTCCATACGGCCGCGCTCCGCGAATCGGTGACGGCGAACTCGCTGATCGGGCAGGACCGGCTGTCGGCCTATGCGGCCAACTGGTTCTCGCACACCGGCGACCTCGCGTATTCGAACATGCGCGCGCTCGGACAGCTGGCCCAGCAGATCCAGATCCAGGCCGTCGTGATGACCTATTCCGAAACCTTTTATCTGCTGGGCCTCGCGCTGCTTGCCTGCGTGCCGCTCGCGCTGCTGCTGAGAACGCCGCGCGGGCCGCAGCCGATGTCGTCCGGCCACTGAACCGTCTTACGCGATGAAACCCTCCTCCCTGCCCCGCCGCCCCGCGCTCACGCTGTGCGCGGCCGCGTGCCTGCTCGCCGGCTGCACGGTCGGCCCCGACTATCGCGGCGCGCCCGCCGCGCCGGACGCGCCGACCTTCGTGCGCGCGCCGGCCACCGGCGTCGACTCCGCTGCGCCCGCGCCGAGTGCATGGTGGCACGCGCTCAACGACCGCCAGCTCGACGACCTGATCACCGCCGCCCTCACGTACAACCCCGATCTGCACGCGGCACAAGCCCGCTTGCGCGCATCGCGCGCGCAGCTCTCGCAACAACGGGCGGCCCAGTTGCCGAAGTCGTCGGCTACCGTCGCCGCCATCCGCATGCGCGAGCCGGACGTCAGCGCGCTCGGCTCGCTGCTGCCGTCGAACGGCTCGAACCCGTCGGGCGGCACCTCGCCGTCGCTGGGTGGCTCGGGCCCGCTTCAGCTCTACTCGGCAGGCTTCGACGCAACCTGGGAAATCGACCTGTTCGGCGGCACGCGCCGCGCGGTCGAAGCAGCATCGGCGCAAGCGGAAGCGGTCGACGCCGATCTCGCCGACACGCAGGTATCG
Source organism: Burkholderia sp. Se-20373 (assembly GCF_017104705.1). NCBI lineage: Bacteria > Pseudomonadati > Pseudomonadota > Betaproteobacteria > Burkholderiales > Burkholderiaceae > Burkholderia > Burkholderia sp. Se-20373. The sequence continues at coordinate 14,497 of NZ_JAAGPH010000030.1, forward strand.
ATCGCAGCCGAAGTCGCGAACGCGTACGTCGACCTGCGCGACCAGCAGCAGCGGCTTGCGCTGTCGCGGCGCACCGCCGAGCTGCAGCAGAAGATGCTCGAACTCACGCAGCAGCGCCGCGCGCGCGGCGTCGCCGCAGATGTCGACCTCGAGCGCCTGACGACACAGGTCGAAACCACGCGTGCGTCTCTGATCCCGCTCGACGCGCAGGTGACGGAGTCGCTCGACCGGCTCGCGATCCTGACGGGCCGCGCGCCCGGTTCGCTCGACGCGGCACTGTCGACACCGGATGCGACGCTGCCGACGCTGCCCGGCAGCGTCGCGATCGGCGATCCGGCCACGCTGCTGAAACAGCGTCCCGACATTCGCGCGGCCGAGCGCCGGCTCGCATCGAGCAATGCGCAGATCGGCGAGCACGTCGCCGACTATTTCCCGAAGGTGACGCTGCTCGGCGATCTCGGTTTCAGCGCGACGGATCCGGGCCACCTGCTCCGCAAGCAGAACTTCACCTGGGTCGGCGCGCCGTATCTGCAATGGAACATTCTCGACTTCGGGCGCACGCGCGGGGCGGTGCGCGCGGCCGAGGCATCGCGAGACGAGGCGGAAGCGAACTATCAGAAGGCGGTGCTCGGCGCCCTGCAGGATGCCAACACGGCATTGCAGCGCTATGGGCATCAGCGCGAACACGTCGTTGCGCTCACCAAGGTGCAGACGTCGGCCGTGCATTCCCGAACGCTGATGGACGAACGCTATCGCGCGGGCGTCGCATCGATGATCGACCTGCTCGATACGCAACGCGAAGCGCTGTCCGCGCAGCAGAACGTGATCGCCGGGCAGGCCGAGCTGATCAAGGACTATGTGTCGTTGCAGAAGAACCTCGGGCTCGGGTGGCAGGCGGGCGCGGGGTGATGCCGAGTTGTTCGGTGCTGCACGGCTCGGTTCGTCGAGACTGCCGCGGCACCGACGCTCGAAATGTCGATCGCAAAAGTTCACGCAAGGCATCCTACGTTCGATGAACCCACGTTCGACGCTTGCGGACCGCTTCACGGCGCGTGACGCAACAACTCATTGCGCGCACAACAATATTCATCGCCTGCGTTGATGAGAGCCGCACCCGCCGCATCGACGCCGTCGCTATCGGAAACATATCGAATATCAATTAGCCAATCGTCTGACGATCTCTTCTAATTCAGTCGGCTTCCCCACCACCGATCGGATTCAAGGAGTTCCATCGTCATGTCCTCATCCTCCCATCGCGTGCTGAGACACGCAGTCGCCGCGATCTGCGTTGCACTTTCCGCGTCCCCCCATGCCGCCGAACTCACGCGAGACACGGGCGCCCCCATCGGCGACAACGAGAATTCGCAGACGGCCGGCCCTGCCGGCCCCGTGCTCCTGCAAGACTCCGCACTCATCGAGAAACTGCAGCGCTTCGATCGCGAACGCATTCCGGAACGGGTCGTGCATGCACGCGGCACCGGCGCATTCGGCGAATTCGTGCCGACCGCCGACATCTCGAACCTGACGAAAGCGAAGGTCTTCACACCCGGCACCCGCACGCCCGTGTTCGTGCGCTTCTCCACCGTGATGGGCTATCGCGGCTCGCCTGAACAGGCGCGCGATCCGCGCGGTTTCGCGGTGAAGTTCTATACGCAACAGGGCAACTGGGACATGGTCGGTATCAACTGGCCCGTGTTCTTCATTCGCGACGGCATCAAGTTCCCCGACTTCGTTCACGCGAACAAGCCGAGCGCCGTGACCGGCGTGCAGGATCCGAACCTCGCATTCGACTTCTTCGCGCACACGCCCGAAGCGACGAACATGCTGACGATGCTGTACACGAACGCCGGCATGCCCGATTCGTATCGTCACATGGACGGCTTCGCGGTGCACGCGTTCAAGTTCGTCAATGCGCACGGCGACGTGCACTACGTGAAGTTCCACTGGAAAAGCCAGCAAGGCGTGCGCGGCCTGCGTCCGCAAGAGATCGACGCATCGATCGGGCGCGACTGGAACATGATGACGAACGACCTGTACGGCGCGCTGAAGCAAGGCGACTTCCCGAAGTGGGATCTGTACGTGCAGGTGCTCACGCCGCAGGACCTGAACCGGTTCGACTTCGATGCGCTGGACGACACGAAGGTGTGGACCGGTGTGCCCGAGCGCAAGATCGGCACGATGACGCTGAACCGCGTGCCCGGCAACTACTTCCAGTCGACCGAGGAATCGGCGTTCGCACCATCGCGACTCGTGCCCGGCATCGAGCCGTCCGAAGACCGGATGCTGCAGGACCGGCTGTTCGCGTACGCCGACACGCAGATGTACCGGCTCGGCGCGAACTACATGGATCTGCCGATCAATCGGCCCGTCGTGCCGGTGGTCAACAACAACCAGGACGGCAGGATGAACGCCGGCGACCGCAAGGGCGAGGTGAACTACGAACCGTCGACACTGCATGAACTCGCGCCGGATCCGCAGTACAAGTCCGTGCGCATGACGCTCGGCGGCACGACGCAGCAGGAAGCGATCCACAAGAAGCTGCGGTTCCGCCAGGCGGGCGAGTACTACCGCGGCCTGTCGCAGCAGGACAGGGACGACCTGATCACCGCGCTGTCCGGCGATCTCGGCAAGGTGACGAACGCGCACAACCAGTACGCGATGCTGTCGTACTTCTACAAGGCCGATGCCGACTACGGCACGCGTCTCGCGCAGGCCGTGCATGCCGACGTGGGGCAAGTGCAGGCGCTCGCCGCGAAGCTGAACGAGAACTGATCCCGCGACTCCGGTCGCCGTCGACGTGCGGGGTTGCACCGCGCACGTCGACCCAACCCATCCACCAGGACATCCTCATGCAATCCGAACGCCTGACGCGCGCGATCCGCTCCACCGCAGCAGTCCTGGCGCTGGCCGCGGTCGCCGGTTGCGCGCACCTTCCCGAACAGCCGGCGTATTCGCGTGCCGACCCTGCCGCGCTGCGCCGCTACGACGGCGACTGGTTCGACGCCGCCCGCGTCGGACGCGTCGACATCCTGCGTGCATTGCGCGACGCCGGCTACCCGGTCGACGCCACCGACAGCCGCGGCTTCACGGCCGTGATACTCGCGTCCTACGACGGCCAGCCCGCCGCGCTCGACTACCTGCTGTCTGCCGGCGCAAACGCATGCGCCGGCGACCGCCACGGCAACACGGCGCTGATGGGTGCCCTCTTCAAGAACGAACCCGATATCGCGCGGCGCCTGATCGATACGCAATGCCCGATCGACCAGACGAACGGCGCCGGGGAAACCGCGCTGGGATTCGCCACGCTGTTCAATCGATTCGACCTGATTCCGCTCCTCGTCGCGCGTGGCGCGAATCCGAATCATGTCGATCGGCGCGGTCAGTCCCTGTTGCAGCTCGCGCGCTCGCACGACAACACGGAAGCCGTGGACGCGCTGCGGGATGCAGGTGCGCGACAGTAGCTGCCGCGACCGAACCGTCTGAACAATGCCTGCGCGCCGTGCTATCGTGCCCGTGGTTTCATCGCACGGAGACAGGAAAATGCTGAATCGCTTCGCCATTGTTCTTGTTGCCGCCGGCGCGGCAACCAGTCTCGCGGCAACAGCCGCGAGCTCCCAGCCGGACAACGTCAATTCGTATCGACAGTTGCGCACGCGGCTGTTTTCAGGCGTAACCGTGACTGCAATCTTTTCACCGAACCAGTGCCAGAATGCGCAGCCGGTTCAAGCGAAGGCAACGGTGCCCACCGTATCGGGCGGCTTCGCGATACGCGACTTCATGGAAGTCGGCGGCAATACGCTTGCATTCGCCAACCAGCACCTTACCGCCCAGCCCAGCGGCTCGCCGGTGCTGGAGTTGATTCAATACCGCGTCATGCAGGATGAAAGCGCGACGGTGACGGTGCGCTCGCTTTCGCCAACCACGTATCAGCCGGTCGCGCCGGCCCAGGTCTTCCAGTGCACGCTCGGCGACGGCGTCCGCTTCGCCTATGCATGGCGCGAGCGCGACTGACGACCGGGATTCGTAGGGAACGTGAAAATCTTCGATTGAAAAGCAGGAGTACTACGAAAAAAGACGATGCACGGGACAGGAAATCCGTCTCGTGCATCGAGCCGGAATACCGCGGCATCCGACTGCCCTTCCGTCTGTCGCGGCCATCGGCAATCTGCCAGCGTGCCCTTCCAGGTTGCGGGCACTTCAATGCAAGGATGGTCGTTCTCAAGCACGGCTGGTTCGATCCTCGTTGACTCGGACGGCATGTGGAACGTCGGACACCTCGCGACTTCATGCCCGGCTTCCTGATGCGCGCAGGCTCGCCTTGCTTCACCGCGACCCAGCGATTCGAGTCACGCCTCGAACACGATCGGCCAATTGCGCCCATTACGCATCGAACGAGAAATGATCGGCAAATCGCATTCCGCATTACTTTCTTTGGCGGCCTCGAACATTACAAAATACTGCCAATATTTTCAAAAACATTTCACTTATTCGCTTTAATTTAGTTTCATATAATCAAAAAAAGTTTGACACCCCGCTTTCGTTCTTGATACCGTCCGATGCAAGCAATCTGACGAATTGCTCACTACGCAATCGCTTCCGCTCTACGTTTTTTTGCTTCCGCCGCACCGCAATGCTCGCCGCCGGCCGCATCGTTCGCGCCGACGCATGCAACATCCCGATGCATCTCATTGGACAACTGCCATCCGGCAGCGGGCCGAAGGATCGAATCAAATGAGCAGGACAACGAAACTGTTGCTCTAGCAATCTCGCCCGCGTCACGTCCGGCGCAGTTGCGTCGTATCGCGGCGCAGCCTTCCCGTTACCGCGTTTTCCGTATTTCGCCTCCGGAGAAAAGACACTTTTCCGGATCGGGCGAAAGGCCCTGTCGCGTCCGTGCCATCCGCACGCGGGCGACAGAAATCGGCGGTGCATGAACCGCACCGCTGTCGACCGTTGTTGTTCGTGCTGTTCGATGTTCAACCGGAGGGGTAATTCAAATGAATCAGGTTGCAGACAAGAATCAAAAGCACAATCGCTTCGTCAAACTCGCACTCGCCGCCGCAGCCGCGTCGTTCGGCATGGCGACCGCCCACGCCGCGCCTGCGGCCGGCTGGACGGAAACGCACACCAAGGGTTTCCTGCCGCTCGTGCAGCAGAGCGAAGCCGGTACGGCCGGCGCGCCCGCCGCGAGCACGGCGGCGGCGGCAGCAGCAGCCGTCGAGATGGCGCCGGGCGAGTCGGTGGACATCGTGCTCGGGCTGAACCTGCGCAACGAGGCGCAACTCGACCAGTATCTGCACGACCTGCATACGCCTGGTTCGCCGCACTACCGGCAGTTCCTCACGCCGGCGCAGTTCGCGTCGCAATATGCGCCGACCGACCAGCAGGTCGCCTCGGTCGTCGCGCATCTGCGCAAGGCAGGCTTCGTGAACATCGTGGTCGCGCCGAACCGTCTGCTGGTCTCCGCGTCCGGCACCGCGGCCACCATCAAGTCCGCGTTCCTCACGACGCTCAAGCGCTTCACGCGCAACGGCCGCAGCGTCTACGCGAATACCGACGCCGCGCAAGTGCCGAACGCGATCGGCGGCGTCGTGGGTTCGGTGCTGGGCCTGCAGAACGTCGAGCTGATGCACACGGGCGCGGGCGGCCAGCCGCAAGGCAACACCAGCAACCTGACGATTCCGGCCGGCGCGTCGGCGGTGCCGCACAACCCGACCGAATTCTCGTCGATCTACGGCGGCGACGGCACGCCGACCGCCTCGCAGACCACCGTCGGCATCATCTCCGAAGGCGACCTGTCGCAGACGGTAAGCGACCTCAATACGTTCGCCGCAAACAACAGTCTCGGCACGATCAGCAGCAGCATCGTGAAGACGGGCCCGTCCGGCAGCTCGTACACCGACACCGACGGCACCGTCGAATGGAACCTCGACAGCCAGTCGATCGTCGGCGCGGCCGGCGGCAGCGTGAAGCAGGTCGTGTTCTACGTCGCGCCGTCGATGACGCTCACGGCGATCACCGCCGCGTACAACAAGGCCGTGACCGACAACGTCGCGAAAGTGATCAACGTGTCGCTGGGCGTGTGCGAATCGTCCGCGAACAGCACCGGCTCGCAGGCTACCGACGACACCATCTTCAAGCAGGCAGTCGCGCAGGGGCAGACCTTCTCGGTGTCCGCCGGCGACCATGGCGCGTACGAATGTGCGAGCGGCACGCCGTCGCGCTCGACCTACACGGTGAGCGAGCCAGCGACGTCGCCGTACGTGATCGCCGTGGGCGGCACGACGCTGTTCACCAATACGTCGACCAACGCGTACAACAGCGAGATCGTCTGGAACGATCCGAGCTGGCAGCCGGGCACCGTGTGGTCGACGGGCGGCGGGTACAGCAAGTACGAAGCCGCGCCATCGTGGCAATCGTCGAGCCTCACGGGCTCGACCAAGCGCGCACTGCCTGATGTCGGCTTCGACGCGGACCTGCGCACCGGCGCGATTCTCGTCGTCAACGGCCAGACGTCCGACACGCTGTGGGGCTCGGGCTACCTCAACAACGAAGGCGGCACGAGCCTCGCCGCGCCGATCTTCACGGGCATCTGGGCGCGCTTGCAGTCCGCCAACAACAATGCGCTCGGGTTCCCCGCGTCGAGCATCTACAAGTACTTCCCGAGCAACGCGGCACTGCTGCACGACGTCACGTCCGGCAACAACGGCAGCGGCACCTACGGCTACAAGGCAAAGGCCGGCTGGGACGCGACGACGGGCTTCGGCAGCGTGAACATCTCGAAGCTGAACACGTTCATCCAGAGCACGTCGGATTTCGCACGCTGATGAATCGCTGACTGCCCCGGTTCCGCATGCGCACCGCAACGCATGCATGGAACCGGATGTGATCGCTGAACAACCCGTGGGGGCCGCAGGGCCGTCGCGGGCTTTTTGTATTCCGCGCAGTCTCGAGGCGCAGCCTTCGGCGCGACGATGCCCTCGTCAACCTTGCAATCGTTGCGCAAGCAACTTTCATGTCCATTACCCGGGCAGCATCGACCCGCTTACGGACTGCAAGGTACACACTGTTACACAACACGCAGACAACTTCCGCGCGTGTCGTGCGTTTAACTGAATATATCGATTCGTCGCGGGACAACCACCCTGCGAGCGCGACCCTGCCGCCGGCCCCGGCCGATGCCCCGGAGCATGCACTGACGGTCTCGGCACAGTGCTCAAGCCGATCGCGCGGCCCGCATGCCTGCCAACGCCGACACAACACCGAACGAGCAACATGAACAACACACGTGCACACCGCCCCGTCAGAACGATGATCGCGTCGTCCCTCATCGTGTCGCTGCTCGGCCTCTCGGCCTGCAACAAGAACGGCGACAGCAGCGCCGCCGCTCCGGCCAGCGACGCAAGCGCGGCCGCCGCGGCCCAGCCCGCCTCGGCGCCCGTCGCCTACACACCGCCGACTGCCGACCAGCTCTACCGGATGGTCGCGCCGATCGCACTGTTCCCCGACAAGCTCGTCGCGCTGGTGCTGGCGGGTGCAACGTATCCGGACCAGGTCACGGCCGCCAATAACTGGGTCATGCAGAATCCGTCGTTGAAGGGACAGCCACTCGCCACCGCCGCCGATGCGCAGCCGTGGGATCCTTCCGTCAAGGCGTTGACCGCGTTCCCGGCGGTGCTGTCGCAGATGGCATCGAACCCGGCCTGGACCACGTCGCTCGGTCAGGCCTACTACAACGACCCCACCGACGTGATGAACGCGATCCAGGTGATGCGCCAGCGCGCGCAGACGTCCGGCCATCTCCGCTCGAGCGGCCAGATGCGGGTCACGCAAGTCGCGCAGGCCGCACCGACCGGCTATACGCCGACCAACGATGCGCCCGTGGTCTACGCCGGGCCGGCGATCGTGCCGCCCCCCGCGCAGGCCATCGAGATCGAATCGGCACAGCCCGAGGTCGTCTATGTCCCGTCGTACAACCCGACGGTCGTCTACGGCGAGCCGGTTTCGGCCTACCCCGGCTACGTGTACCGGCCGCCTTCATACAGCACGGGGGAAGTCGTTGCCGCTGGCGTGATCACGTTCGGCGTCGGCATCGCCGTCGGCGCGGCGATCTTCGGGCACCACGACTGGGGCTGGCATGCATGGGGCATGAACTGGGGCGCGCCGCGTCCGGAAGGCCCCGGCTGGAACGGCGGCTGGCAGCGCCCGGCCGTGGTGTACAACCACACCACGTACGTGTCGAAGTCGACCACCGTGATCAACAACATCACCAGCATCCGCAACACGCGAATCACGAACAACTACGGCGGCAACGTCACCAACAACACGACGAACACGACGATCGAACGCAACACGATGCAGCCGGGTGCGGAGCCCATGCGCGGGCAGGCCATGGAGCAACGCCCGGGCGCCGGGCCGATGACGATGCCGCACTTCGGCGCGAACGATGCACGCCCCGGCGCGCGCCCGTCGCCTGGCGCGTTCGCACAGAACCGTGCGAACGAACCGCATGCCGAGGCACCCGCGCAGCATGCGCCCGGCGCGATGCGCGAGGCGCGGCAGCAGGCCATGCAGCAGGCGCACGCCGCGCAGGAAAATCGTGCGGCCGCCCAGCAACAGCGCAACGAGGCTCAGCAACAACGCGAAGCGATGCAACAGCACAACGCAGTACAGCAGCAGCAACGCGAGGAAATGCAGCAACACAACGCAGCGGAGCAACAGCAGCGCAAGGAGTCGCAGCAACACAATGCGGAGCAGCAACGGCAGCGCGACGCCATGCAGCAACGCAACGAGACTCAGCAGCAAGTACACAAAGAGGCGCCACCGCACAACGAGGCGCAACCACAGGAACACACGGCAGCGCAGCCGCGGCAACCGGCCCCCGAGCACGCACCCGCACCGCATCCGCACCCTGCGGAGTCGCATCCGCCACACGAGACGCATGAGCATCGCACCGAGTGAAATGCACGCCCCGACGGCAGTGCGAGTTTCGCACTGCCGGCTGGCGAAAACGCGCCTCGGTACCGTGCGAACGCAGCTCGGCGCAAAATTCCGCGCGCCACCGTTTTCAGCGAGACCGCACGGCCTTGCCGTGCAACTTACGCCTCCCAGTTCCGGACATAATCCGGCACCGGCACGTTGCCGTCGGCATGAACCGGTGCGCCGTGCACCATCTTCAGCGGCAGGATCCCCGTCCAGACAGCGAGTGCGAGATCTTCGTCCTTGTCGGACGGCATTGAATCGCTGACCTTCACGGCCGCTTCCGCAAGCGCAATCCGCAGCACGCTGGTCGCGTTGATTTCCTTGTCGTTGCCGGGCCGCGCGTCATGCTGGCGACCCGGAGCGATCTTGTCCATCAATGCATCCAGCGCCGCCAGCTTGTCCGCACTACGTTCCACCACCTCGAACCGCCCGTAGATCACCGCGGATCGGTAATTCATCGAATGGTTGAAGGCCGACCTGGCCAACACGAGACCGTCCAGCAACGTCATTGCGACGGAGGCCGGAGTGCCCGCCGCCAGCGCCTTGATCATCCGGCTGCCGTTCGACCCGTGAATATAGAGGTGATCGCCCCGTCTCCAGTGCGCGGTCGGGATGCAGTGCGTGTCCTCGCCCGAACCGAATGCGATGTGGCACACGTAGGCCTCGTCCGCGATGCGATGAAGCATCTCGCGATCATGGCTTGCCAGCTCCGGCAGGCGGCGAATGGTGGTGCGGGATGTGGGGGAGATGACAGTCTGGTCGTTCATGTTTCGTTTTCCTGTTTGCACACCCTTGCGCGCATCGAGCGGCCCGCGTTTCGGCAACGCGCAGGCATTCACTGTAAATAATATTTGTACTGCGAAGTTAATGGCATCGAACGCTACGGCTTGCACGCGCGAATGACCGGTCGATCGCCCCATCGACAGTCGCTATCCAAATCGATCAAAATACGCGCGCGCCGATCCGTGGCGATCGCTGGACATACCCGTGCACCGGCCGGCACCACAAGAACGTGAACGATACGATGTGCATCGAATCTTCAAAAGAACCAGCTCACCCAAAAAATCTGGAACCAGCTCATGGATCTCGCGCTGCTCGTCTCATCGCTTTCCAGACAGGACGGCACGACACGCCACAGCCAGCAGGAAGCCCTCTACCGGAGCCTGCGCACCATGCTGATGGACGGCCATATCCCACCCGGCACGCGGCTCGTGTCGACGCGCGTGCTCGCGGCCGAGCTGGGCATCGCGCGCAACTCGGCGGTCTATGCGTACGAGCGCCTTGCCGAGGAAGGCTTCGTGGCGGCCACGCGCAACGGGACGATCACACTATGGGACGGGGGCGGCCGTTCCAGCACCGGGCCCGAACGCGGCCCGGCCCCGGTTCGATTGTCCGAGCGCGTGCACGGGCTGGAGAACGCCGATCCCGAACCCGAACGCATGCTGCCGTTCGTTCCCGGCCTCCCTTCGCTCGATGAATTCCCCGTCGCCCAATGGCGCCGTTGCATCGAGCGCGCATGGAGAGTCATCAAGCCCACGCAGCTCGCCTACGGCCCGGTCGAAGGGCTGCCCGAATTACGGCGTGCCGTGGCCGCCTACATTCGGGTCTCGCGCGGCGTGCGCTGCGAAACAGGCCAGGTATTCATCACCGACGGCACGCAAAGCAGTCTCGAACTGTGCGCGCGCATGCTCGCGAATCCCGGTGAATACGGCTGGCTAGAGCATCCCTGCTACAACGGCGCCCGAACCGCATTCCGGTCGACCGGGCTGGAGCTCGTGCCGATCGAGGTCGACCACGAAGGAATGGCGCCAACCGACGAACAGTGGCGCACCCGGGCGCCCCGGCTGATCTATACGACACCGTCGCACCAATACCCGCTCGGCGCGCTGATGAGCCCCCGTCGGCGCGCGGCGCTCGTCGAGCACGCACGTGCGTGCGGCGCGTGGATCATCGAGGACGACTACGACAGCGAGTTCCGCCACGGCGGCCAGCCGCTGCCCGCGATCCAGGGCCTCGATGCCGACGCACCGGTCTGCTATCTCGGCACCTTCAGCAAGACGATGTTTCCCGCCCTCCGGCTCGGCTTCATGGTGGTTCCGCCGATACTGGTGGAACGCTTCACCCGCACGCTGCGCGAACTCGTCCATCGCGGCCACTCGGCCGATCAACTGGCGATGGCCGAATTCATCGATACCGGCCTATTTGCACGACACCTGCGCAGGATGAGGACGCTGTATGCCGAGCGGCGGAGCAGCCTCGAAGCCGCACTCGCCCGCCACCTCGGTGCCGTGCTGAGCGTTCGCGAAAGCCCGGGCGGCATGCATCTGTCGGCCGATCTCGCGATGCCGCTGCACGATACCGACGTCGCCCGCGCCGCGGCCGCGCATGGCCTGCTGCTTCAGCCGCTGAGCAGCTATCGGGTCGGCGACGGCCGGCCGTACAACGGCTTCGTGCTCGGATACTCGGGGCTGAGCGACACGACGATCGAGACCGCGACGAGGCAGCTCGCGGCCGTCATCGAGCAGCACGGCCGCACGCGTTGCTGAATGGCGCGCGCGGCATCGGTGCTCACAGTTGCGACTCGAGCGGAAACAGCCCGAGGAACCAGACTTCCATCCGCCGCGCCGGGGACACTTCCGGTTCGTGATCGAGCTCGGTGACCTTCCCGTCCGAATCGGTCTGAATCCACTTGAGCCGTCCCTTGCCCGCCGGATCGGTCCTCAGCTCGACCCGCCACGCGATTCGATCGAGCCGCCCTTCCAGATCGTTGGCCACCTGCGACGCAATCGCCGGACTCTCGCAATAAACGCCGATTTCCGTATTGAGGTTCAGCGAGCGCGGATCGAGATTCATCGATCCGATGAAAATGCTCTTGTGATCGAACACGTAGGTCTTTGCATGCAACGACGCACGCGAAGACCCGATGATGACCTGCTTCGAAATGCTCTTGTCACCCGACGGCCGCCGCTCGTAAAGCCGCACGCCAGCGGCCACGAGATCGCTTCGGTAGTGCCGGTAGCCCGCATGGACGGCCGCCACATCGGTCGACGCGAGCGAGTTGGTCAGCACCGTGACGCGCACACCGCGCGCCGTGAGCGCACGCAGCCGCTCCACGACCTCCTTGCCCGGCACGAAGTACGGCGACACGATCAGCAGGTCATGTTCGGGCTGCAATGCGAGCGCCCGCAATTGCGGCATCAGGTGCCCGTCGCTGTCCTTCGGCGCGTGTGCGATCTTCGACGGATCGTCGTACAGCACCGTCGCGTGCCCCCACGACAGTTCGGTGCCCTGCCCATGAACGATCCGGTCGAGCCGCTGCCTGGCCTCGAGCACGTACGGATTGTCTTCCATGGCCCTCAGGTAGTCGCGCAACCGTTCGCGCTCGCGGTCCAGCCCGCCCGGCGCCGCATCATGCCCGACCAGCACGCTGATCGGATACGCGTACGGGGAATTCCAGAACGTATCGAATTCGGTCGAGATGTCCTTCACGACCGGGCCGTGAACGACAACGTCGAGATCGCCGAACTCCAGCATCGACGATGCGCCGAAATACTCGTCACCGATATTGCGGCCACCGACGATCGCCGCCTGGTTGTCCGCGATCATCGCCTTGTTGTGCATGCGCCGGTTGACGCGCGAGAACTCGAACACGGTGCCGATCTTCTTGAACCGGCGCGTGGCAACCGGGTTGAAGAGCCGGATCTCGATGTTCGGATGTGAACTGATCTCGAGCAGCTTGCGGTCGTCCGCGTTCGTGCCGAGGTCGTCGAGCAGCGCACGCACGCGCACGCCGCGATCGGCCGCGCGGATGATCGCGTCGGCCAGCTCGTGCCCGGTCAGGTCGTCATGCCAGATGTAGTACTGAAGGTCGAGCGAGCGGTCCGCGCGATCGGCCAGCAACACGCGCGCATCCAGCGCATCGACCGGATCGGTCAGCAGATGAAACGCGTCCTGCCCGGGGTGCGCACTGGCCTGCTTCTGGAACGCGACGCCCAGCCGAGTATTGTCCGTATCGGTGTACGCGTGCGTCGGCACGCGCTCGGCCTGCGGGGGCAGGCTCGCGCATGCAACGAGCGCCAGCAACGAAAGAAGCGCACCCCACGAACGCAGCATGGTCATGATTGCCGTCCCACTCCCGGCCGAAGTCTGTTTGTTCTCGCCGCCGGATGGATCGCGGGGCTGTTTGGCTTGCCTTCGGCCGCAATCGGTATCGCGTGTGAAACGGCCGCGCTACAGCATACTTCGATTGACGGCGACGCGGCACCCTCTCGGTACTTTCCTGATTACGACGTTCGTCTCGCATCCGCGCAAAGAAAAACCCGCGACGCATGAAGCCATCGCGGGTTTTCGGCATGCTGCGCGAACGCGCGCATGAAATCTGGTGGGCCCGGCGGGGTTCGAACCCGCGACCAATCGATTATGAGTCGACTGCTCTAACCGCTGAGCTACAAGCCCTGATGAGAAGCGAAGCGTGTCACACGCTGCCCCGACGAAGAAGCCGGGCCGGCATTGTAACAACAAAGGAGAGAAACGCCACCGGCATCACGCGGATGCCGGCGGCGTTCGCAGGAGAGAGGCTGGAAATCAGTTCCCTTCGAGGAACGACTTCAGCTTGTCGGAACGGCTCGGGTGACGCAGCTTGCGCAGCGCCTTGGCCTCGATCTGACGGATCCGCTCACGCGTGACGTCGAACTGCTTGCCGACTTCCTCGAGCGTGTGATCGGTGCTCATCTCGATACCGAAGCGCATCCGCAGCACCTTCGCCTCGCGCGGCGTCAGCGAATCGAGCACGTCCTTCACGACGTCGCGCATGCTCGCATGCAGCGCGGCATCCGCCGGCGCGACCGTGTTGGTGTCCTCGATGAAGTCGCCGAGATGGGAATCGTCGTCGTCACCGATCGGCGTTTCCATCGAGATCGGCTCCTTCGCGATCTTCATGATCTTGCGGATCTTGTCTTCCGGCATCTCCATCTTCTCGGCGAGCGTTGCCGGATCCGGCTCGAGACCGGTTTCCTGCAGGATCTGCCGCGAGATGCGGTTCATCTTGTTGATCGTCTCGATCATGTGAACCGGAATACGGATCGTGCGCGCCTGGTCCGCGATCGAACGCGTGATGGCCTGACGGATCCACCACGTCGCATAGGTCGAGAACTTGTAGCCACGACGGTATTCGAACTTGTCCACCGCCTTCATCAGGCCGATGTTGCCTTCCTGGATCAGGTCGAGGAACTGCAGGCCGCGGTTCGTGTACTTCTTCGCGATCGAGATCACGAGACGCAGGTTCGCCTCGGTCATTTCGCGCTTCGCCTGGCGTGCCTTCAGTTCGCCGGCCGCCATCTGGCGGTTGGTTTCCTTCAGGTCCTTCAGCGGCAGCACGACCCGCGCCTGCAGGTCGAGCAGGCGCTGCTGCTGTTCGCGGATCGCCGGGATGTTACGCGACAGCACTGCGCTGTACGAATGGCCTTCGGCCATGATCTTCTCGGCCCAGTCGAGATCGGTCTCGCTGCCCGGGAAGCGCGCGATGAATTCCGAGCGCGGCATGCCGCACTTGTCGACGACGATGTGCAGGATCTGGCGTTCGACCTGACGCACTTCGTCCACCTGCGCACGCAGCGTGTCGCACAGGCGTTCGACGGTACGCGCGGTGAAGCGGATCGTCATCAGTTCGGTCTGGATCGTTTCCTGCGCCTTCAGGTAGGCCTTCGACTTGTAGCCTTCCTTCTCGAACGCGCGGCGCATCTTGTCGAACCACTCGCTGATCTGCGAGAACTTCTCGAGCGACGCACGCTTGAGGGCTTCGAGCTGGGCGGCGTTGGCCGATGCCTGCGCGGCACCGTCATCTTCCTCCTCTTCCTCTTCTTCCTCTTCCTCTTCGGCTTCCTCGTCCTCGTTCTCGATGGCTTCCGCTTCCTTCGCGGAGAAGCCGTCGGTATCGGCGGAGTCCGAAGCATTCGGATCGAGCAGGCCGTCGACGAGCTCGTCGACGCGGATCTCTTCGTTCGCGACGCGTTCGGCCATCGCGAGGATGTCGGCGATCGTCGTCGGGCACGCGGAGATGGCCATCACCATGTGACGCAGGCCGTCCTCGATCCGCTTCGCGATCTCGATTTCACCTTCGCGCGTGAGCAGCTCGACCGTGCCCATTTCACGCATGTACATCCGGACCGGATCGGTCGTGCGGCCGAATTCCGAATCGACGGTGGACAGCGCGACTTCCGCTTCCTCTTCGACTTCGTCGTCCGACGACGCGGCAGGCGCGTTGTCGTTCAGGAGCAGCGTTTCCGCGTCCGGCGCCTGCTCGTAGACCGCCACGCCCATGTCGTTGAACGTGCCGATGATGCCCTCGAGGGCTTCGGTCTCGGTGAAGTTGTCCGGCAGGTGGTCGTTGATTTCGGCGTACGTCAGGAAGCCGCGCTCCTTGCCGAGCTTGATCAGCGCGCGCAGTTTCACGCGGCGCTCTTCGAGCTCCTCGGCCGTACCCGGCGTGCTCGTCGCGAACGCTTCCTTCAGCAGCGCCTTTTCCTTGGCGCGACGATCGCGCACCTTGGATTTGCCCGGTGCAGCCGCTGCTGCTGCGGGCTGCTCGTCGCTCTGATTTGCGTCGTCTTCGACGGATACTTCGTTCAGCTTTTTGGTCATGGAGTTCGCCGTACCGGCTATATCGACTCGCGGCTGCTGGACGACAGCCGGTTGAACCGTGGGTGCATGAGTAGTACGTACTGCCGTTTCGTCCGCGGCGGCAGTCGTGTCCCTTGCGCTTTTCGCACTTGCCCGCTTCGCCGCCGGCTTGGCCGGCCCGGAGTCGGGTCTGGCGGCAGCCCGTGTTCTGGCTGCCGGCGCCGGCGCAGCCTGAGCAGTGCCGGCCGCGGTTTTCTTTCCTGCTGGGGCTGACGTGGCTGAAGACGTTGTCCTGGTGGAAGAAGCAGACTTGGCCGCTGTGACCTTTTTGGTCGGCTCCGTCGAGCCCTTGCCTGTTGCTTTCTTTCCGCCTGTCGTCTTTGCCATCGCGATTCTCGCCTCTGCTTAGAAAACAAACCGCTGGAAACCTTATATTATAGCACGCTGGGGAGCCCTCTCTAAGCTCTCCAGCCGCCTACAGCCCGAGCCGACGCTTCATGTCGGTCCGCTGCTGGTTCAATTCCGTCAATTCGGCCAATTCCTCGGGTGTGAAGGCAGATTGCCGCGCCAGCCTGTCAAGCCGGTCGCAGCAGGCGTCGTAACGCATCTTGAGCACCGCCGCCTGCAGTTCCTCCCCCGCGATCCGTTCCTGTTCACGCTGCCGCTCGGGCACCGTCTCGTCTTCCGGATTCTGTAACAGCAAGTCGCGGACGTTTTCATCATAGTCCAGAATTTCGCGGAAGATTTCCTCGTAAGTCGCTCCATTCGAGGACGTCCGCAGGACATCCGACAGCAGCCGGAACTCCGCGCCCTCGCCCAGCGCGCGCGCATGATCGACGACTTCCGCGAACAGCTCGCCGATGCGCGGCAATGCGCGCAAGGTCGCCAGCTGCTCATCGTCGAGCTGCGACGCGATGCGCGGATGCATCACCAGCGTGCGCAATGCACGCTTTTCACTGTCCGTCACGCGGCGCCGCTCGCTGCGCGGGGGCGCTTGGCGCGGCGGGGCCGCGATCCGCGTATCGACGTCGGACAGCGCCGCGACCTCTTCGAACGGGATGTCGAGGCGGTCGGCAAACATGTGCATGATCTGCGCGCGCAACGCGTTCGCGGGCAGCGCCTGCAACAACGGCTTCGCATCGAACAGCGCCTTCGCGCGGCCTTCCGGCTGATCGAGCGCCTTGCCGGCAATTGCTTCGTTCAGCAAAAATTGCGACAACGGCATCGCGCGCTCGACCTGCTCGGAGAACGCCGCCTCGCCGAACTCGCGCACATAGCTGTCCGGATCGTGCTCGGCCGGCAGAAAAAGGAATCGGATCGTGCGGTTGTCCCCAGCATGCGGCAGGCAGGCCTCGAGCGCTCGCCGGGCCGCTCGCCGCCCGGCCGAATCGCCGTCGAAGCTGAAAATGACCGTATCGGTCTGGCGCAGCAGCTTCTGCACGTGAATCGGCGTGCACGCGGTGCCGAGCGTCGCGACCGCGTTCGGGAACCCGAGCTGGGCGAGCGCGACGACGTCCATGTAGCCCTCGACGACCAGCACGTACTTGCGCTCGCGAATCGCGAGCCGCGCCTCGAACAGGCCGTACAGCTCGCTGCCCTTGTTGAACAGCGGGGTTTCAGGCGAATTCAGGTACTTCGGCTCGCCGCTGCCGAGCACGCGCCCGCCGAAGCCGATCACCTGCCCCTTCACGTTACGGATCGGGAACATGATCCGCTCGCGGAACCGGTCGTAGCGGCGCGCGACGCCCTGCGCATCGGTCTTCTCGCTGACGATCACGAGCCCCGACTCGACGAGCGACTCGTCGCGATAGTCAGGGAACGCGGCTTCGAGGTTCTGCCAGCCGTCCGGCGCGTAGCCGAGCCCGAAGCGCGCGGCAATCTCGCCGGTCAGGCCCCGGTTCTTCAGGTACTGGATCGCGACGGTCGCGCCGCGCAACTGCTTGCGGTAGTAGTCGCACGCGGCGGTCATCGCATCGGACAACGCAGTCGCGACCGATTTCGATACGGGCGCCGGATAGTCACCGCCACCGCCGCCCCCACCGCCGCCGCCGCGCATCGACGGCTCGTGCGGCACGGTCAGCCCGACGGACTGCGCGAGATCCTGCACGGCCTCCGGGAATGTGAGCCCCGCGTGTTCCATCAGGAAGCCGATCGCCGTGCCGTGAGCCCCGCAACCGAAGCAGTGATAGAACTGCTTGGTCGGGCTGACGGTAAACGACGGGCTCTTCTCGTTATGGAACGGGCACAGCCCCATGAAATTGGCGCCGCCCTTCTTGAGCTGCACGTACTTGCCCACCACGTCGACGATATCGACGCGGTTCAGCAAGTCCTGCAGGAACGAATGCGGAATCACCGTGGGATCGAGCGAAAAAAGACAATACGACACCCCGGCGCACGCATCGCGCGCGCCGGGGAAACAGGTGTTACTTCGTGAGCGCGGCCTTGACCAGCGCGGAAATGGCCGTCATGTCGGCGCGGCCGGCGAGCTTGCCCTTCAGCACGCCCATCACCTTGCCCATGTCCTGCGGGCCGGCGGCGCCCGTCTGCGCGACCGCGGCCTGGACTTCGGCGGCCACCTCGGCCTCGGACAGCTGCTCGGGCATGTAGCCGCTGAGCACGACCAGTTCGGCCTGCTCCTTCGCGACGAGGTCGTCACGATTGGCTGCCTGGAACTGGCTGATCGAATCCTTGCGCTGCTTGATCATCTTGTCGATCACGGCCGTGATGCCCGCATCATCGAGGGTGATCTGATCGTCGACTTCGCGCTGCTTGATCGCGGCCATCAGCAGGCGAATCGTTGCCAGGCGCTCGCTTTCCTTCGCGCGCATCGCGGCCTTCATGTCTTCGCTGATCTGCTCTTTCAAACTCATCTTTCACCCGGGAAGGAAACGTGAATCCGACGCCCGCCATAAGGGCGTCAACACAAAAACCCGCTTGGGACAATGTCTCAAGCGGGTTGCTCGAATCCGGCATCGGCGGCTCGCCCGATCGGTCGCACGATCATGCCCGATCTTTCGCGATCACCTGATCGCACGGAGTCGCCGGTGCGCCGCTCAGCGAACCGCGCGGCGCCCAATCGTTCAGTACAGCTTCTTCGGCAGTGTCTGGCTGCGGATGCGCTTGTAATGACGCTTCACCGCAGCAGCCTTCTTGCGCTTGCGCTCCGCGGTCGGCTTCTCGTAAAACTCGCGCGCACGAAGCTCGGTCAACAGACCATTCTTCTCGATCGTGCGCTTGAAGCGACGCATTGCAACTTCGAACGGCTCGTTCTCTTTAACGCGAATGATCGTCATGATCCGACACGAATAAAGGTTTGCAAGGAAAGACTACCGAGTATAGCAGAGCGATTGCCTAAAGGCACGGGGCCCGGCCCCGCCAAAACGGCGTCGGCCCGGCCCCGTCAGGCGCCGCGCGCATACTCCGCCGCGGCCTGTCCGGCCGCCGTGCCGGACGCCCATGCCCATTGGAAGTTGTAGCCGCCGAGCCAGCCCGTCACGTCCACCGCCTCGCCGACGAAGAACAGCCCCGGTACGCGCGCGCTCATCATCGTCGCCGACGACAGGTCGCGCGTATCGACCCCACCCTTCGTCACTTCGGCCTTCTTGTAGCCCTCGGTGCCGTTCGGCGTCAGCGTCCAGCCGGACAGCGCGTCGCCGATCTGGCGCAGCGTCTTGTCGGGCAGGTCCGCGAGCCGCGCGTCGGCCGCGACGCGATGCGTGTCGAGCCACGCATGCGCGAGGCGCGACGGC
The DNA here is from genome assembly GCF_017104705.1 of Burkholderia sp. Se-20373. Classification (NCBI taxonomy): domain Bacteria; kingdom Pseudomonadati; phylum Pseudomonadota; class Betaproteobacteria; order Burkholderiales; family Burkholderiaceae; genus Burkholderia; species Burkholderia sp. Se-20373. The sequence continues at coordinate 33,846 of NZ_JAAGPH010000030.1, forward strand.
ACCCAGTCCGCGAGCAGCGAACCGATCTGGCGCTTCGACGTGCGCTTCGCGTCGAGCAGGTCGGCCACCGTGTCGCGCTGCGGCAACAGATCGACGCGAATCGGGTCGCCAGGCTGCCAGTAACTCGAGATCTGCAGGATCCCGGGCCCGGACAGGCCGCGATGGGTCAGCAGCAGGTCCTCGACGAATTCGCCGCCGCGCTTCTTGTCGCCGGTCGATACGCGCACCTCGAGCGATACGCCGGACAACGCCGCGAACGGCTCCCAGTCCTGCTGCGCGAACGTCAACGGCACGAGCGCGGGCCGCGTATCGATGAGCTTGTGGCCGAACTGCTTGGCAATCCGGTAACCGAAGTCGGTCGCGCCGATCTTCGGGATCGACAGGCCGCCGGTCGCGATGATCAGTGCGCGCGCACCGATCGCCCCCGCCTGCTGCGTGTCGAGCGTGAAGCCGTCGGACGGCGCGTGGCGCACCGCGTCGACGACGACGGGCCGGCGCCACGCGATACCGCCCGCGTCGCACTCATGCTTCAGCACGTCGATGATCGCGTCGCTGCCGTGGCCGCAAAAGAGCTGGCCCTTGTGCTTTTCGTGCCACGTCACGTGATGGCGCTTGAGCAGCCCAAGGAAGTCACGCGGCGTATAGCGCGCCAGCGCCGAGCGCGCGAAATGCGGATTCGACGACAGATAGTTGTCGGGGCCGGCGTACAGGTTCGTGAAGTTGCAGCGGCCGCCGCCCGAGATGCGGATCTTCTCGGCGAGCCGCGGCGCGTGATCGATCAGCACGACGCGGCGGCCGAGTTGCCCGGCCACGGCGGCGCTCATCATACCGGCGGCGCCCGCGCCGATCACGGCGATGTCATAAGTTTCCATGGCGCGGATTGTACCTGCCCGGCATCCGGCCCGGGCCGCCGCCAGCGGGGGCGGGCCCTCGCCTGCTATACTTTCCGGTTACGTTGACCTTCCCGCGGCGCGCCCGATACGGCGTGCCCTGCCCGTACCCATGCTCGTTCTCGGCATCGAAAGCTCCTGCGACGAAACCGGCCTCGCGCTCTACGACACGCAGCGCGGCCTGCTCGCGCACGCGCTCCACTCGCAGATCGCCATGCACCGCGAATACGGCGGCGTCGTGCCCGAGCTCGCTTCGCGCGACCACATCCGCCGCGCGCTGCCGCTGCTCGAGGAAGTGATGGCGCAAAGCGGCACGCGCCGCGACGACATCGACGCGATCGCGTTCACGCAGGGCCCCGGCCTCGCCGGCGCGCTGCTGGTCGGCGCGAGCATCGCGAATGCGCTCGCGCTCGCCTGGAACAAGCCGACCGTCGGCATCCACCACCTCGAAGGCCACCTGCTGTCGCCGCTGCTCGTCGACCAGCCGCCACCGTTCCCGTTCGTCGCGCTGCTGGTGTCCGGCGGCCACACGCAACTGATGCGCGTGACCGACGTCGGCGTGTACGAGACGCTCGGCGAAACGCTCGACGACGCGGCCGGCGAAGCATTCGACAAGACGGCCAAGCTGATCGGCCTCGGCTACCCGGGCGGCCCGGAAGTGTCGAAGCTCGCCGAAACCGGCACGCCGGGTGCGGTCGTGCTGCCGCGCCCGATGCTGCATTCGGGCGACCTCGACTTCAGCTTCAGCGGCCTCAAGACGGCCGTACTCACGCAAATGAAGAAGTTCGAAGCGGCCAAGCTCGAAGGTGAAGCACTCGAACGCGCGAAGGCCGACCTTGCGCGCGGCTTCGTCGACGCGGCCGTCGACGTGCTCGTCGCCAAGTCGCTCGCCGCACTGAAGAAGACAAAGCTCAAGCGCCTCGTGGTCGCGGGCGGTGTCGGCGCGAACCGCCAGCTGCGCGCTGCGCTGTCGGCCGCCGCGACCAAGCGCGGCTTCGATGTGCATTACCCCGATCTCGCGCTCTGCACCGACAACGGCGCGATGATCGCGCTCGCAGGCGCGTTGCGGCTCGGCCGCTGGCCCGAGCAGGCGAATGCCGACTACGCATTCACGGTGAAGCCGCGCTGGGATCTCGCGTCGCTCGCGCGCTGAGCCGCGCCACGCACGCGACGCAACGTCGCACCCGGCAAACAGAAAGGCCGCTCAATTTTGAGCGGCCTTTCTTCATCGACGCGACAAAACGCCGCGGCGCTATGCGGCCAGTCGCTTGTCGCGTTCGATCAGCGCATACGCACTGTGATTGTGGATCGACTCGAAGTTCTCGGCTTCGAGCACGTATGCCACCACACGCTCGTCCGCATCGAGACGTTGCGCGACGTCACGCACGAGATCCTCGACGAACTTCGGGTTCTCGTACGCGCGCTCGGTGACGAACTTCTCGTCCGGACGCTTCAGCAGGCCCCACAGCTCGCACGACGCCTCTTCCTCGGCGATGCGGATCAGCGCCTCGACCGGCAGGTCGGCCGCGAGCTCCGCGTCGATCGTCACGTGCGAACGCTGGTTGTGCGCGCCGTACTGCGAGATCTTCTTCGAGCACGGGCACAGGCTCGTCACGGGCACGAGCACCTTCAGGAACAGGCGCGTATCGCCATTGCGGCTTTCGCCCGCGAGCGTCACTTCATAATCGAGCAGGCTCTGCACGCCCGACACCGGCGCCGTCTTGTTCACGAAGTACGGGAACGTGACCTCGATGCGACCGGCTTCGGCTTCCAGCTTCTCGAGCATCGATGCGAGCATCGCGCGAAAACGCTCGACCGTCAGCGGCGCGCGATTCTCTTCGAGCAGCGCGACGAAGCGCGACATGTGCGTGCCCTTCTGGTCGGCCGGCAGGCGGACATCGAGGTTCCAGACACCGACGGTCGGCTGCACGTCGCCGCTTTCGGTGCACACCGTCAACGGATGCCGGACCGCCTTCACGCCCACACGCTGAATCGGAATCTGGCGGGTATCCACCGTGCTCTGCACGTCGGGCATCACGAAGGCGGGATTCATCTGGTTCATCAGTTACTCCGAGAAACCCCGCCACTGATGGCGGGAAGAAAAAGAGCGCCATCGACAGACAGCATTCCATCGTTAGAATGACCGGCATGATACTTGTCTACCGCTACCGGGTGAAATCGCTCAACGGACTCCTGAACAAACAGGGCCGTGCGGTGAACTATGTCTGGAATTTCTGCAACGACACGCAGAAGCACGCGCTCAAGTGGAACAAGAAGTGGCCTACAGGATTCGACCTGAACGTGCTGACGACCGGCAGCAGCAAGGAACTCGGTATTCACTCCGGCACGGTCAACGCGACGTGCGAGCAATACGCGAAGTCGCGCAGTCAGCACCGTCGGCCCTACCTGCGCTATCGCGGCAGGAAATCGCTCGGCTGGGTGCCGCTGAAGGGGCGCGACCTGAAGCGCGAGGGCGACGCGTTTCGCTTCGCCGGCAACACCTTTCGCGTGTTCAACAGCCGACCGCTTCCCGAAGGCAAGATCAAGGACGGAACCAACTTTGCGCAGGATGCGCGCGGCAATTGGTTCTTGAACATCGTGATCGAGATGCCAGATGTTCAGGCCCGCCCGATCCGTTCCGGCGTCGGCATCGATCTCGGCCTGAAAGACTTCGCCACACTTTCGACGGGCGAGAAGCTGCCGAACGACCGGTTCGGCCGGCGAGCGGCCGATAAGCTGGCAAAGGCCCAGCGAGCGCGAAAGCACAAGCGACATATCGCGAAATTGCACGCCAAGGTGGCGAATGCGCGTGCTGATTTCCAGCACAAGCTGGCGCTCGATTTGGTGCGGCGCTTCGATTACATCGCGGTCGGCGACGTGTCGGCCGCGAAGCTCCCCAGAACCAGGATGGCGAAGAGCGTCTACGACGCATCCTGGTCGTCCTTCCGAAACAAGCTCCGTTACAAGGCGATCGCGCACGGAGCCACGTTCGAGGAAGTAAACGAAAGCGGTTCTACCCAGTCCTGTTCGGCGTGCGGGTCGAAAGACAGCACGACGCGGCCGAAAGGTATCGCGGGACTGCGAATAAGAGAGTGGGCCTGTAGTGGCTGTGGTGTCGCACATGATCGAGATACCAACGCTGCGCTGAACATTCTCCGATGCGGACGTGCATCGCCAGGCGTGGGAATCCTCCGCCTTTAAGCGTGGGAGGACGTCAACTTGTTCAATCCTTGTAAGCCACGCGTTCGACGACGCGCACGCCGCGTCATGCGGCAGCCGGAAAAGCAACATGGGCCCGCAGGCCCATGTTTTCCGCATCAATGAAGACCGGTTGCGCCAGTCGCACCGGCACCGCCCGCGGGCGGCGCCAGCTTATGCGACGCGCTTCGCCTGACCGGCGACGTCGGCCGCCGGATTCAGAAAGCGTTCGCGAATCGATTTCGCGATACCCGCGCCGTCGAGGCCGCATTGCGACAGCAGCTTCGCGGGGTCGCCGTGATCGATGAACAGGTCAGGGAGGCCCAATTGTAGTACGGGTCGGATAACCCCACTCTCCATCAGGGCTTCCACGCAGGCCGAGCCCGCGCCACCCATCACGCAGCCTTCCTCGACCGTGACGAGGTAGTCATGCGTCTCGGCGAGTTCGCGCACGAGCGCCGCATCGACCGGCTTCACGAAGCGCATGTTCGCGACCGTTGCGTCGAGCTCCTCGGCCGCGGCGAGCGACGGCGCGACCATCGTGCCGAACGCGAGGATCGCGACGCGCTTGCCTTCCGGCTGCGACGTCTGGCGACGCACTTCACCCTTGCCGAGCGGGATCTCGGTGAATTCCTTCACCGTCGGCACGCCCGTGCCCGCGCCGCGCGGATAGCGCACCGCGGTCGGGTTCGGCTGCTGCAGCGCCGTGTGCAGCATCTGGCGGCATTCGTTCTCGTCGGATGCAGCCATGATCGTCATGTTCGGGATGCAGCGCATGAACGCGAGATCGTACGCGCCCGCGTGCGTCGCACCGTCCGCGCCGACGAGGCCCGCGCGGTCGATCGCGAACACGACCGGCAGGTTCTGCAGCGCGACGTCGTGGATCAGCTGGTCGTATGCACGCTGCAGGAACGTCGAGTAGATCGCGACGACCGGCTTGAGGCCTTCGGTTGCCATGCCGCCCGCGAACGTCACCGCGTGCTGCTCGGCGATGCCGACGTCGTAGTAGCGATCCTTGAAGCGCTTCTCGAACTCGACCATGCCCGAGCCTTCGCGCATCGCGGGCGTGATGCCGACGACGCGCGTATCGCGCTCGGCTTCGTCGCACAGCCACTCGCCGAACACCTGGGTGTACGTCTTCTTCGCGGGCGTGGTCGACGGCTTGATGCCTTCAGCCGGATTGAACTTGCCGGGGCCGTGGTAGAGCACGGGATCGGCTTCGGCGAGCTTGTAGCCCTGGCCTTTCTTCGTCACCACGTGCAGGAACTGCGGGCCACGCAGTTCGCGGATGTTCTGCAGCGTCGGGATCAGTGAATCGAGATCGTGACCGTCGATCGGGCCGATGTAGTTGAAGCCGAACTCCTCGAACAGCGTGGCCGGCACGACCATGCCCTTCGCGTGCTCTTCGAGCTTGCGTGCAAGTTCGAGCACCGGCGGCGCGACGCTCAACACGCGCTCGACACCCGCGCGCGCAGCCGCATAGAAGCGGCCCGACATCAGGCGTGCGAGATGGCGATTCAGCGCGCCGACCGGCGGCGAGATCGACATGTCGTTGTCGTTCAGGATCACGAGCACTTTCGCATCTTCCGACACGCCCGCGTTGTTCATCGCCTCGAACGCCATGCCGGCCGTCATTGCGCCGTCGCCAATCACGGCGATCGAGAAGCGGTCATCGCCGTTCAGTTGACTGCCGATCGCCATGCCGAGCGCGGCCGAGATCGAGGTGCTCGAGTGCGCGGTGCCGAACGTGTCGTATTCGGATTCGCTGCGGCGCGGGAAGCCCGAGATACCGTCCTGCTGGCGCAGCGAATGCATCTGGTCGCGGCGACCCGTCAGGATCTTGTGCGGGTAGGTCTGGTGGCCCACGTCCCAGACGATCCGATCGTTCGGCGTGTTGAACACGTAGTGCAACGCGATCGTCAGCTCGACCGTCCCGAGGTTGGACGACAAATGGCCGCCCGTCTTCGACACGCTGTCGAGCACGAACGCGCGCAGTTCATCCGCGAGCGGTTGCAGTTGGCGACGATCGAGGCGGCGCAAATCCGCCGGGTCGTCGATGGTTTTCAGCAAGTCGTACATCGTCGTTCCATTGTAGGAAATCAAACGCGCCCGCATTCTGATGCACGCACCGTAGCATGTGCGCGGCGGCGGGCTTTCGCGTCAGCTGACCCGGTTCACTACCAGGTCGGCAAGTTCGGCCAGACGCTGTGCGCGCGCGCCGAACGGTTTCAGCGCGTCGTGCGCTTCGGCGCGCAGTTGTGCTGCGAGCTCGCGCGACGCGTCGAGGCCGAGAATCGATACATAGGTCGGCTTGTCGTTCGCCGCATCCTTGCCGGCCGTCTTGCCGAGCGTCGCCGAATCGGTCGTGACGTCGAGAATGTCGTCGACGACCTGGAAGGCCAGACCCACGGCCCCCGCGTATACATCGAGCGCCGCCATCGTTTCCGTGGACGGCGCCTCGCCGGCCAGCGCGCCCATCCGCACGGCCGCGCGCAGCAGTGCGCCCGTCTTCTTCCGGTGCATCGTCTCGAGCTGCTCGAGCGTCAGCTTGAGGCCGACGCTCGCCAGGTCGATCGCCTGCCCGCCGGCCATGCCGATCGAGCCGCTTGCCAGCGCCAGCTCGCGCACGAGCGCGGCCTGCTGCGCCGGCGACAGCGCGGCGGCGTCGGTCAGCGCAACGAACGCCTGCGACTGCAGCGCGTCACCGACGAGCAGTGCCGTCGGCTCGTCGTACTGCACGTGCACGGTCGGCTTGCCGCGACGCAGCGCGTCGTCGTCCATGCACGGCATGTCGTCGTGCACGAGCGAGTAGACGTGGATCATCTCCAGTGCCGCCGACGCCGCATTGCGGGCCGCTTCGGTCGCGCCGGTCAGTTCGCCTGCTGCATGGCACAGCAGCGGGCGAACGCGTTTGCCGCCGCCGAGGACCGCGTATCGCATCGCCTCGTGGAGTTTCTCCGGCACCGCGGTTTCAGCGGGCAAATAGTGGCCGAGTGCGTCCTCGACACGGTCAAGCACGGACCGCATCCATTGTTCGAATGTCATAGATCGTCGTCTTCGCCGTCCGTGGCGGCCGTTCCGGACGAAAGCGGCTTCAGCGTCGCGCCGTCGAGCACGCGAACCTGCTGCTCCACTTTCTCGAGCTGCTGTTGGCAAAACGCAACGAGGGTCGCACCGCGGCGATACGCCGTCAGTGAATCCTCGAGGCTCAACGCGCCGCCTTCCATCCGGGCAACCAGCGTCTCGAGTTCCGCGAGCGCCGTTTCGTAATTGTCCGGCAACGGTTCGGTACCATTGCCGGGCGGCGTGGCGCCTGGGGATGCGGTTTTCGCCATGGACGAGGGTGTCAAATTTCAAAACAAGTCGGACATTCTACGGCAAAAGAGAATTTTCCGACCTGCCGTCGTGGCACCCGGGTACATATTCCGGCCCCACCTTCGACACACATTGTGCGCCTGCCGATTGTCGCCCGACAAAAAATTGACACAAATCAGGCACTTAATCCTAGCCTTGCGAGGCGAACCGGGTATAATTCCCCGTTTCCCTAAATCGATTTTTCGATGGTTGGGTTGTTCACTGCTTTCACGCTAACACCGGGAGTGGGAATGTCCAATCTGAGCGATGCGCTTCAGTTGAAGTCGGCTCACAGCCAGCTTCCAGTCACTGCATACTTCGATGAGGCGCTACTCGAGCGCGAGATCGAAACCCTCTTCAAGAAAGGACCTCGTTACGTCGGGCACGAGTTGATGGTGCCCGAGGCGGGGGATTATTTTGCGTTGCCGTCCGAGCAGGAAGGCCGCGTGCTGGTCCGCAACCAGGCGAACCAGATCGAACTGCTGTCGAACGTCTGCCGCCACCGGCAGGCGATCATGCTCAACGGGCGCGGGCACACGCAGAACATCGTTTGCCCGCTGCACCGCTGGACGTACGATCTCGAAGGCGAGTTGCTCGGCGCGCCGCACTTCCCCGACAAGCCGTGCCTGAACCTCGGCAAGAGCCCGCTGCAGAACTGGCAGGGGCTGCTGTTCGAGGCCGAAGGCCGGAATGTCGCGCGCGACCTCGCCCACCTCGGCACGAAGCATCACTTCGACTTCTCCGAGTACCACTTCGATCACGTCGAAGTGCACGAGTGCGATTACAACTGGAAGACGTTCATCGAGGTCTACCTCGAGGATTACCACGTCGTCCCGTTCCACCCGGGCCTCGGCAGCTTCGTGTCGTGCGACGACCTCAAGTGGGAGTTCGGCGACTGGTACAGCGTGCAGACGGTCGGCGTGCACAATGCCCTCGCGAAACCGGGCAGCGCGACTTACCAGAAATGGCACGAGCAGGTGCTGAAGTTCCGCAACGGCGTGCCGCCGGAGTTCGGCGCGATCTGGATGGTCTACTACCCAGGCCTGATGATCGAGTGGTACCCGCACGTGCTCGTCGTGTCGTGGCTGATTCCGCGAGGCCCGCAAAAGACGACCAACATCGTCGAGTTCTATTACCCCGAGGAAATCGCGCTGTTCGAACGCGAATTCGTCGAGGCCGAACGCGCCGCCTACATGGAAACGGCCGTCGAGGACGACGAGATCGCGATGCGGATGGACGCAGGCCGCCGTGCGCTGATGGCACGCGGCGAGTCGCAGGTCGGCCCGTACCAGAGCCCGATGGAAGATGGCATGCAGCACTTCCACGAGTTCCTGCGCCGCCACCTCGGCGACATTTGATAGCCGGTGCGGCGCTTTGACGCTGCACGGTATCCGGCAGACGAAAAGACGGGCTTCGGCCCGTCTTTTTTTGTTTAGACTTGGAAGGTCAGGCCATTCGCACTCCAGGGAGCCGTCATGCCACACACTCACTATACCACGCTCATCTCCGCCGCCAATCTCGCCGAGCGCCTGGCGGCGGCGCCCGGCAGCGTCGCGCTGTTCGACTGCCGCTTCGATCTCGCCGATCCCGCCGCCGGCGAAGCCGCGTATGCGGCCGGCCACATCCCCGGCGCCCAATACCTCCACCTCGACCGCGACCTGTCGGGCCGCAAGACGGGCACCAACGGCCGCCATCCGCTGCCGACCCGCGACGCACTCGCCACGCTGCTCGCGAGCCGCGGCCTCAAGCAGGGCCAGCAGGTCGTCGCGTACGACGCACAGGGCGGCGCCTATGCGGCGCGCCTGTGGTGGCTGCTGCGCTGGCTCGGCCATGATTCGGTTGCCGTGCTCGACGGCGGCCTACAGGCCTGGGAAGCAGCCGGCCAGCCACTGACGGCCGACGTACCGCACCCGGCCGCCGGCGATTTCCGCGCGGCCGCGCCGCTCGAATCGACGGTCGACGCGGCAGCCGTACTCGCCAACGTGAACGCACCCACGCGCGTCGTGATCGATGCACGCGCACCCGACCGCTATCGCGGCGAAAACGAGACGATCGATCGTGTAGGCGGCCACATCCCCGGCGCACGCAACCGCTTCTTCAAGGACAATCTCACCGCCGACGGCCGCTTCAAGACCGGCCATGAACTGCGCGAAGCGTTTTCCACCGTGCTGGCGGGCACCGAACCGAATCGCGTGATCCTGCAATGCGGCTCCGGTGTCACCGCATGCCACAACGCACTGGCACTGGAAGTTGCAGGCCTGCACGGCGCATCGCTGTATCCGGGCTCGTGGAGCGAGTGGAGCGCGGACCCGTCGCGGCCGATCGCAACCGGCCCGACACCGTAAGCGCCGGCGCGGCGCAGTCGCAACGAAGCGGCGGCCCATGCCGCCGCTTGCCGTTTACATCACGCCATACTTGCGGAGCCACGCGATCGCGCGCTTCCAGCTCTCCTCCGCGTCGGCCTTCACATAGCTCGGCCGGTAATCGGCAAAGAACGCGTGACCGGCATCCGGATACACGACGATCTCCGATTCGCGCGCGAGCTTCGAATCGCTCGCCTGGATCGCCTTGCGCATGTCGGCGAGCGACGCCTGCGTGATGTTCGTATCCTTCTCGCCATACAGCCCGAGCACGGGCACCTTCAGCAACGATGCATGATCGACCGGGTTGAACGGCGTCATCTCGTCGGTCTTGCCTTCGACGAAGCCGTACCATGCAACCGCCGCACGCACGCGCGGATTGTGCTCCGCATACAGCCAGCTCTGACGGCCACCCCAGCAGAACCCGACCACGCCGAGACGCGACAGGTCGCCGCCGTTCTTGCCGGCCCACGTGACGGTCGCATCGAGATCCTCGGTCACCTGACGGTCCGGCACCTTGCTGACGATGTGCTCGTCGAGTTCCTTGATCGTCGGATACTTCGCCGCGTTGCCCTGCCGCGCGAACAGGTCGGGGGCGATCGCGAGATAACCAAGCTTCGCGAAACGGCGGCAGACATCGGCGATGTGCGCGTGCACGCCGAAGATCTCGTGGATCACGATGACGACCGGCAGGTTCGTCTTGTCCTTCGGCTGCGCGCGATACGCAGGCACGCTCGCGTCGCCCGAGCGGATCTCGACGGTGTCGACGTCCAGCCCTTCGCTGTCGGTCGTGACCGTCTGCGCCGACACGGGCAGCACGGCCGCCGCGAAGGCACCGCCCAGCGCGGCCTGCATGAACTTGCGGCGCGAGAACGGAACGTGGGGAACCAGGCTGTCGACTTCGGGTTTCAACATGAATGCACTCCTCGATTGGGGGCCGCCGTCACGATCACGGACACGGCATGACGGGGCATCGCGCCGGCGCGCGGCGCGGATGTCGCGGCGGTTGGCACCCCGCCGCGAACGGAAACCCGGACAAGATGCCCAATAATCCGTTGTCGCGTCAACTGTCGGATATGTAAGACTCGATTACGGCGGGTTGATTCGGCGGCACAGAAACCCGCAGGCGGCCCATCGAATCGCAATGCGAAGAGCCGCATGTCGACACCGGTTGTGCGCCCGGATGCTTGCGAATTGAAACGAAAAACACGAGGTCGAAGTTGCCCGTCACACGTCGGCACGACAGCCCGGCTGCCCGCAAGGAACAACGGGCGGAGACCACGCACGACATGCGCACTCCCCGCCCGCTTCCCGCGCGAATGCGCGCTCAGTGCAGCTTGACGCGCGGCAGCGTCGTGCGCCGCAGCCAGTGCGCGACCGTATCGAGCATCATGCGCGGGTAGCCGTGCAGCGCGGCGATGTGCATTCGGTACAGCGACATGTACATGAAGCGTGCGAACAGCCCCTCGATCAGCATGTTGCCCCCGATCAGCCCGCCCATCAGGTTGCCGACCGCGCTGAAATGGCCGAGCGACACGAGTGAGCCCAGGTCGCGATAGGTGAACTCGGGCAGCGGGCGCCCGTCGAGCCGACAGCCGATTGCCTTCAGCAGGAAGCTCGCCTGCTGGTGCGCAGCCTGCGCGCGCGGCGGCACGTTGCGCTCGTTGCCGGGCCATGCGCATGCCGCACAATCGCCGAGCGCGAACACGTTGTCATCGGTGAAGGTCTGCAGCGTGCGGCGCACGTCGAGCTGGCCGAGCTTGTTGACCTGGAGGCCATCGAGATTGGCGAGCACGGACGGCGCCTTGATGCCCGCGGCCCAGACCGTCAGGTCAGCCCGCACCGTCTTGCCGCTCGCCGTATGGACGGCCCCGGGCGCCACCTCGGTCACGCGCTCCGCGAGCATCAGCCGCACGCCGATCTTTTCGAGCAGTTCGGCCGTCGCCGACGACACGCGCTCCGGCAACGCCGGGAGGATCCGCGGCCCCGATTCGATCAGCACGATGCCGACGTCGTGCCGCGGGTCGAGCTTGTGCAGCCCGTAGGCCGACAACACCTGCGCGGTATTGCGCAGTTCGGCGGACAGCTCGACGCCGGTCGCGCCGCCACCGACGATCGCGACCTGGATGCGCGGCTCGGCCGCTTCACCCGGTGCTGCAGGCGCCGGCGCCTGATGTTCGGCGCGCATGCACGCGGCGATCAGCCGCTTGCGGAAGCGCTCGGCCTCGCCAACCGTATCGAGCGCGATCGCGTTTTCCGCCGCGCCCTGCACGCCAAAGAAGTGAGTCGTGCTGCCGATCGCGATCACGAGCGTGTCATATTCCAGCTCGCGCGCCGGCAACAACTCCTCGCCGTCGCTGTCGTTGATGGGTGACAGCGTGATGCGCTTCGCCGCGCGGTCGAGCCCGGTCAACCCGCCCTGCTGGAACTCGAAGCCGTGCCAGCGCGCCTGCGCCGCATATTCGAGCTCCTGCGTGAACGGATCCATGCTGCCGGCCGCAACCTCGTGCAGCAGCGGTTTCCAGATGTGGGTCGGATTGCGGTCGACGAGCGTGACAAGTGCACGCGCGGGACGATTGCCGCGCGCGCCGTAACGGTCGCCGAGCCGCGTCGCCAGTTCCAGGCCGCCCGCGCCGCCGCCTACGATGATGATCCGATGCATCTGTTCCCCCCTTTGCGATTCGAAACTGCTGCCGCCGGACGATGCGAACGCGATGCATTCGCGCGACCCGGTGGATTAACCGGTTCGGACATCATCGATGTGCAGTTCGAAGCACTTCGATGCGCCCAACCCGGAACGCGGGGCGCGCTGCCCCCGTGTCAATGACATGCATTGTCCGGGAGCTTGCGCGTTGACCACAAGCAAACCATCTCGATATTCAGCATCCCTGCAACAATATGCCGCAGGAATCGGGAACCGCGCAACGGTGCGTCAGTGTGCCTCTTCCCAGTTCGCGCCGGCGCCTACTTCAGCTACCAGCGGCACCTTCAGCTTCGCCACGCCGCACATCATTTCCGGCAGTTTCTCGCGCACGAGCGACAGCTCGCCGTCGGGTACCTCGAGCACCAGTTCATCGTGCACCTGCATGATCATCCGCGACGCGAGCTTGTCGCGCGTGAGCCAGTCGTCCACCGCGATCATCGACAGCTTGATCAGGTCGGCCGCCGTGCCCTGCATCGGCGCATTGATGGCCGCGCGCTCCGCCGCCTGGCGGCGCGGACCGTTGCCGCCGTTGATCTCGGGCAGCCACAGGCGGCGGCCGAAAACGGTTTCGACGTAGCCCTTCTCCTTCGCAACCAAGCGCGTGTCTTCCATGTACTGCGCGACACCCGGGTAGCGGGCGAAATAACGATCGATATAGAGCTTCGCCGCATCGCGCGTGATGCCGAGGTTCGACGCGAGCCCGAACGCGCTCATCCCGTAGATGAGCCCGAAGTTGATCACCTTCGCAATCCGGCGCTGGTCGGAATTGACCTCCAGCGGCGTCACGCCGAACACCTCGGCGGCCGTCGCGCGATGGATGTCCTCGCCCTGCGAGAACGCGCGCAGCAGCGACGCGTCGCCCGAGATGTGTGCCATGATCCGCAGTTCGATCTGCGAATAATCGGCCGACACGATCCGGTGGCCCGGCGACGCGATGAACGCCTCGCGGATCCGCCGCCCCTCGGCCGTGCGCACCGGAATGTTCTGAAGATTCGGATCGTTGGATGCCAGGCGGCCCGTGACCGCGACGGCCTGCGCGTAGTTCGTGTGCACGCGGCCCGTTGAAGGGTTCACCATGCGCGGCAGCTTGTCGGTATAGGTCGACTTCAGCTTCGACAGCCCGCGATGCTCGAGCAGCAGCTTCGGCAGCGGGTAGTCCTCTGCCAGCTTCTGCAGCACTTCCTCGTCGGTCGACGGCGCGCCGCTCGGCGTCTTTTTCACGACCGGCAACTGCAGCTTTTCGAAGAAGATCTGCCCGATCTGCTTCGGCGAGCCGAGATTGAATTCGCCGCCCGCCAGTTCGTACGCCTGCGCTTCGAGCTCGATCAGGCGCGTCGCGATTTCCGTGCTCTGCGCCTGCAGGCGCGCATCGTCGATCAGCACACCCGTGCGCTCCATCTTGCGCAGCACGAGCGACACGGGCATCTCGATCTCGCGGTACACGCGCAAGAGGCCCGGTTCGCGCGCGACCTGCGGATACAGCGCGTGATGCAGTTGCAGCGTGATGTCCGCATCTTCGGCCGCGTATTCGGCGGCCTGCGTGAGCGCGACTTCGTCGAAGCCGATCTGCTTCGCGCCCTTGCCGGCCACGTCTTCGTACTTGATCGTCTTGACACCGAGATGACGCAGCGCAAGGCTGTCCATGTCGTGCGTGCGATGCGATTCGACCACGTACGATTCGAGCAGCGTGTCGTGCTCGATGCCGTTCAGCGCGATGTCGTAGTTCGCGAGCACCTGCGCGTCGTACTTCAGGTGCTGGCCGACCTTCTTGCGATCAGCCGATTCGAGCCACGGCTTCAGGCGCGCGAGCACTTCGTCGAGCGGAAGCTGTTCGGGCATGTCGGGGCCGCGATGCGCAACCGGCAGATACGCCGCCTTGCCCGGCTCGACCGAGAACGACAGGCCCACGAGCCGCGCGAGCATCGGGTCGAGCGCGGTCGTCTCGGTGTCGAATGCAGTGAGCTCGGCCGCGTCGATCTTCGCGAACCACGCGTCGAATTGCTCCCAGGTCTGGATCGTGTCGTATTCGCGCACGATGTCGGCCGCCACCACCGGCGCCGGCTCGCCTTCCGGCGCGTCGGCGCCGCCGCCTTCCGCCGGCGCGCTGTCGACTTCGCGCAGCCAGGTCTTGAAGCCGTAGCGCGCGAAGATGTCGCGCAGCAGGTCGCGTGCCTCGCCGTCGGTCTTCAACGACGCCTCGATCGATTCGAGATGCGGCGCGAGATCGCAGGCCGTCTCGACGGTCACGAGCTTGCGGCCGAGCGGCAGGAAGTCGAGCGCGCGGCGCAGGTTGTCGCCGACCACGCCCTTGATGTCGCCCGCATGCTCGATCACGCCGTCGAGGCTGTCGTACTGCGCCAGCCATTTCACGGCCGTCTTCGGCCCGCACTTCTCGACGCCCGGCACGTTGTCGACGGTATCGCCGATCAGTGCGAGGTAGTCGATGATGCGCTCCGGCGGCACGCCGAACTTCGCGATCACGCCGTCGCGGTCGAGCGTCTCGTTGGTCATCGTGTTGACGAGCGTGACGTGGTCGGTGACAAGCTGCGCGAGATCCTTGTCGCCGGTCGACACGATCACGTTCATCCCGTGGCGCTCGGCTTCGCGCGCGAGCGTGCCGATCACGTCGTCGGCCTCGACGCCTTCGACCATCAGCAGCGGCCAGCCGAGCGCACGCACGGCGCCGTGGATCGGCTCGACCTGCAATGCGAGGTCGGGCGGCATCGACGGACGGTTTGCCTTATAGTCGGCATAAAGGTCGTCACGGAACGTCTTGCCCTTTGCATCGAACACGCAAGCGCTATACTCTGCACTGACTTCCTTGCGCATACGGCGCAGCATGTTGATGATTCCGTAGAGCGCTCCGGTCGGCTCCCCGCCAGGGCCACGCAAATCAGGCATCGCATGGTAAGCCCGATACAGATAGCTCGAACCGTCAACCAATAGCAGGGTCTTACCTTCCAGATTTCGTTCTTCAGGCATTATGAACAAGAGAAAAGTGATTCCGAGTCTGCGTTCGCTCGCAGATCAAGAACGCGCGACGGCCAAGAAGGCGCGCGCATCGTGGCAGATGTTCACGATTATGGCAGAGTTTATCGAGGCGACCGAGTACCTGTCGGAGATCCGCCCGGCTGTCAGCATCTACGGTTCTGCCCGCCTCAAACCCGACACGCCGCACTACAAGCTCGCCGTGCAGATCGCACGCAAGCTGTCCGACGCCGG
The DNA here is from genome assembly GCF_017104705.1 of Burkholderia sp. Se-20373. Classification (NCBI taxonomy): domain Bacteria; kingdom Pseudomonadati; phylum Pseudomonadota; class Betaproteobacteria; order Burkholderiales; family Burkholderiaceae; genus Burkholderia; species Burkholderia sp. Se-20373. The sequence goes on from NZ_JAAGPH010000030.1 coordinate 49,574, forward strand.
CTTCGCCGTGATCTCCGGCGGCGGCCCGGGCATCATGGAAGCCGCGAACAAGGGCGCGCACGCCGGTAAGGCACCGTCGGTCGGCCTGAACATCGAGCTGCCGCACGAGCAGGCCGGCAACCACTACCAGGACATCTCGCTGCGCTTCCGCCACTTCTTCACGCGCAAGGTCACGTTCGTGAAGAATTCGGATGCGGTGATCGTGATGCCGGGCGGCTTCGGCACGCTCGACGAACTGTCGGAAGTGCTCACGCTGATCCAGACGAAGAAGTCGCGCCTCGTGCCGATCATTCTCGTCGGCAGCGAGTTCTGGAAAGGGCTGCTGCAGTGGTTCCGCGACCAGCTGATTCCGATGGGCCTCATCAATCCGGAAGACATGGACCTGATGCAGGTGATCGACGATCCCGACCAGGTGCTCGACGCGGTGCTCGCGTTCTACGAGGACAGCGGCGAGGAAGAAGGTTCGGACGATGAAGGCCATCCGCCGCGCCCCGAAGAAGACCGGATGTTCTACCTGTAATCCATCCAAGACGACCGCCGGCCCGACGGCCGGCGCGCCCCTCCCGCGCGGCAGACGTGGCGATTTCGCCACCTGCCGCGTGTCACTTTGTAACGCGCCGTTAATCGCGCTTCGTGGCTGCGCGCCATCGAATGTCAAATCCGCGCAGCCGGTGCCGTGCGGCACGCGCCATCATCCGCTCACGCAGGCCGCCATTGTCAAATGACGCGGCCCGACGCCCGCCCCCCTCGCCTGCCGGCCGCCAATCCTCCGTAACAACCCGGCCTCGCGTTTTCCGTCGCACGCCAGCACACTGCATGTGTCGGCGCGGCGTTCCCCCGGTGGAACGGCCCCCCTCGCTTCCATCGCGTCGCGCCGGCCTTTTATAACGACATCACGGAAAAGAACATGCAACGCTCGCTGATCGCCCTTGCCTTCGCCGGCCTCGGCCTTTCGCTGTCCGGCCTCGCCCACGCCGTCAACGTCGACGTCAATATCGGCACGCCCGCGCCGGTCGTCGTCGCGCCCGCGCCCGTCATGGTCGCCCCGGCACCCGCGGTGATCGTCGGCTGGCATGGCGACCGCTACTGGGACGGCCGCCGCTACTGGGAACGCCGCGAGTGGGAAGACCACCAGCGTCATCACGGCCATGGCGATCGCGGCTATCACTGCCCGCCGGGACACGCGAAGAAGGGTGAGTGCTGAGCGCATGACCGCCGGGCCGTTCGGCCCGGGCACTGCAGCACTGGCAAAAAACAAAAGGCCGCACGCGAACCAACATTCGCGTGCGGCCTTGGCCGTTGCGGACGCCGCGGCGCGGTGCCGTCGACGTTACTGGAACGCCACTTCCGCGAAGCTCCGCAACTTCCGGCTATGCAGCTTGTCGAGCCCGTTCGTGCGCAGGATCTCCATCGCCTTCACGCCGATCTGCAGATGCTGGTCGACCTGCCCGCGATAGAACGTATCGGCCATGCCCGGCAGTTTCAGCTCGCCGTGCAGCGGCTTGTCCGACACGCACAGCAGCGTGCCGTACGGCACGCGGAAGCGGAAGCCGTTCGCGGCGATCGTCGCGCTTTCCATGTCGAGCGCGATCGCGCGGCTCTGCGACAGGCGCTGCACGGGTTCGCGATGGTCGCGCAGCTCCCAGTTGCGGTTGTCGACGCTCGCGACCGTGCCCGTACGCATCACGCGCTTCAGCTCGACGCCATCAAGTTGCGTGACGTCGGCCACCCCGCGCTCGAGCGCGAGCTGCACTTCGGCGAGCGCCGGAATCGGCACCCACAGCGGCAGGTCGGCGTCGAGCACGTGATCCTCGCGCACGTAACCGTGTGCGAGCACGTAGTCGCCGAGACGCTGCGTGTTGCGCAGCCCCGCGCAGTGACCGAGCATCACCCATGCGTGCGGGCGCAGCACCGCGATGTGATCGGTGATCGTCTTCGCGTTCGACGGGCCGACGCCGATGTTGACCATCGTGATCCCGCTGCCGTCCGCGCGCTTCAGGTGATACGCGGGCATCTGCGGCAGGCGCGGCGGCGCGTTGCCCTCGGCCGGCTCGCTGCCGAGGTTCGCGTTGTAGGTGACGACATCGCCCGGCTCGACGAACGCGCTGTACTGGCTCCGGTAGGCACGCACCTCGGGATCGTCGCTCTCCGTCATCACCGTGCGGCCCAGCTTCACGAACTCGTCGATGTAGAACTGGTAGTTCGTGTAGAGCACGTAGTTCTGGAAATGCGTGGGCGACGTCGCCGTGTAGTGGCGCAACCGGTGCAGCGAGAAGTCGACGCGTGCAGCCGTGAACAGCGCGAGCGGATGCGGCTCGCCCGGCGCCGGCTCGAACGTGCCGTTGACGATGCGATCGTCGAGATACGACAGGTCGGGGGTATCGAAGATGTCGCGCATCGCGAGCAGGCGGTCGCGGTCGAGCTCGCCCTCGAGATGGATGCCTTCCGGAAACGCGAAATGGATCGGAATCGGCTGCGACGACACGCCGATCTCGATCTTCACGTGGTGGTTCTTCGCCAGCAGGCGCAGTTGCTCGCGATAGTAGTTCGCGAAGAGATCAGGGCGCGTGACCGTCGTCTCGAATACGCCCGGGCCCGCGACGAAACCGTACGAGCGGCGCGAATCGACGTGCGTGTTGACGTCGGTGCGGATCCGCACGAACGGGTAGCACGCGCGCACGTGCTCGGTAATCGATTCGTGGCGGCGATAGCGGGCGAACGCATCGCGCAGGAAGCCCGTGTTCGTGTCGTAAATGGCGGACAGCCGCGCGACGGCGGCGATCGGATCGTCGAAAGCCTCGACTGACGGGCTTTCGGGCGTCAGCACACGGTGCCGGCGGCTCAAGTCGTTCTTCATTTTAATTACCTCGTCTGATCCGACGACATTACCACGGAACCCGGTCGCCCTTATGGCTGCCCCTACGCACGCGAGGGCCGGATGGGGCGCAGTATTTGCTAAAATCGGTGGGTTCACTGGAGACTCATCATGAAGCCGCTCATTCTCGTCGTCGCTGCCGCCGCGTTTGCCGCCGCCAGCGCCGCTTACGCCGCCGGCGGCACGCCTGACGCCGACGCGCAGGCTCGGGCCGAGGCCAACGAGGCCGCCGGCCTGCCCGATCTCCGCAAGATCAACCGGCCGGGCGCCGAAGTCACGTCGAAAGTCGACTTCGCCGACATCCGCCGCACGCCGAGCTTTCACGAAAAAAGCAAGAACGGCACCGAAGTCACCGAGTACCGCGATCGCGGCAAGCCGGTCGAGATCGACGTGAAGTCGAACTTCGGCACGCGCTACCAGATGAGCTCGACGCCCGATACGTCGCCGAAGCCGCACGACGCGGGCATCCCGATCACGCGCCTGCCGTCGCTGAACCTGCGCTACTGATTCCGTGGCGCGCGGCACCGAACGCCGCGTGCCGCCTCCCTTCACCCGATGTCGCGACGCACGCCGCCCGCGTGCCGACACCCTGACCTGACGCATCCCGCATGGCCGTTTTCACTGCTGTTTCCGACTCCGATCTCGCGCAATGGATGCGCCACTACGAACTGGGCGACGTGCTTGCGTTCCGCGGCATTCCGTCCGGTATCGAGAACAGCAATTTCTTCCTGACGACGACGCGCGGCGAGTACGTCCTCACGATCTTCGAAAAGCTCACGGCGGAACAGCTGCCGTTCTACCTCGACCTGATGCGCCATCTGGCCGGCCATGGCGTGCCGGTGCCGGATCCGATCCCGCGCGACGACGGCGCGCTGTTCGGCATGCTGCACGGCAAGCCGGCCGCGATCGTCACGAAGCTCGACGGTTCGGCCGAACTGGCGCCGGGGGTCGAACACTGCATCGAGGTCGGGCAGATGCTCGCGCGCCTGCACCTCGCCGGCCGCGACTATCCGCGCAACCAGCCAAACCTGCGCAGCCTGCCGTGGTGGCAGGAGAACGTGCCGGCGATCGCGCCGTTCATCACGGATGAGCAGCGCGCGCTGCTGGAAGGCGAACTCGCGCACCAGGCCAGCTTCTTCGCGTCGGACGACTACGCGGCGCTGCCGGCCGGGCCGTGCCATTGCGACCTGTTCCGCGACAACGTGCTGTTCGCGCACGCGGCGCCCGGCACCGGCCACGACGTGCGGCTCGGCGGCTTCTTCGACTTCTATTTCGCGGGCTGCGACAAGTGGCTGTTCGACGTCGCGGTCACGGTCAACGACTGGTGCGTCGACCTCGCGACCGGCGTGCTCGACGTCGCGCGCGCCGACGCGCTGCTGCGCGCGTACCAGACCGTGCGGCCGTTCACGGCCGAGGAGCGCCGCCACTGGAGCGACATGCTGCGCGCGGGCGCGTACCGTTTCTGGGTGTCGCGCCTGTACGACTTCTACCTGCCGCGCGCGGCCGAGATGCTCAAGCCGCACGACCCCGGCCATTTCGAACGCATCCTGCGCGAGCGTATCGCGCATACGCCCGCGCTTCCCGAGATCCACACCGCATGCAACTGATCGAAGTGCCCGCCAAAACGGGCTATGTCTGGTTCCGTCAAGGCGTCTGGCTGTTCCGCCGGAACCCGCTCGCGTTCATCACGCTGTTCTTCACGTACTTGCTGGCGATCACGCTGATATCGATGGTGCCCGTGATCGGCTCCGCGCTGCCGCTGGTCTTCATTCCCGGTGTCGCGGTCGGCTTCATGGCCGCGTGCCGCGACACGGTGGCCGGCAAGCCCGTGATGCCGACGATCCTCGTCGACGGCTTCCGCTCGTACGGCACCGTCGCGACCCAGCGGCTGCTCGTGCTCGGCGTGATCTACGTCGCGTCGATGGTGATCGTGTTCGCCGCGTCGTCGTTCGTGGACGGCGGCGCGCTGTTCCACGTGATGATGGGCGCGGCGGACGAAGCCAGCACGACGCCGGAGGCGCTCGCCGCGCAAGGCACGCTCGGCGCGCTGTTCTTCGCGACGCTGCTCTACCTGCCGGTCGCGATGCTGTTCTGGTTCGCGCCGGTGCTGGTCGCGTGGCATGACGTCCCGCCCGCCAAGGCGCTGTTCTTCAGCGTCGTCAGCTGCTGGCGCAATCGCGGCGCGTTCGTCGTGTACGGCGTACTGTGGTTCGCCGTCGCGCTCGGCACGTCGCTCGCGCTGTCGCTGCTGCTGCAGGCGCTCGGCGCCGGCGCCTATGCGCTGACGATCATGATGCCGGTGACGATCATCATCGTCACGATGCTGTACTGCTCGTTCTACGCGACCTATCGCGGCTGCTTCGGCGTACAGGAACCGGGCGCGACAACTACCACGTCGGGCCGCTGAAGTCTGTCCGGCCGGCGCGCGGCGCCGGCCCGCCGTTCTCCGCGCCGGGCGGCCTCCCCCGGCATCTCCCTCCCCTCCGCCGACTCCGTCAGCCACCGGTCATCGCCGATCGCCCCTGTTCATCCGGATCTTTTGCGCGCAAAATAATTTGCGTACAAATTGTTCGCGCGTTCGCCGCGCCGCCCGAATCATGGACCGCCTGCCTCCGCTGCCCCAGACACTCGACGAGCAACTCTGCTTCGCGCTCTACTCGACTTCGCACGCGATGACGAAGGCGTACAAGCCGCTGCTCGACAAGCTGTCGCTGACCTATCCCCAATATCTCGCGATGCTCGTGCTGTGGGAACGCGACGACATCGCCGTGAAGGACATCGCCGCGCGGCTCGACCTCGACCCGGCCACGGTCACGCCCCTGCTGAAGCGGCTGGAGGCGCTCGGCTACGTCGAGCGTGTGCGCAGCGCAGCCGACGAACGCATCGTGAACGTGCTTGTGACGCCGGAGGGCCGTGCGTTGAAGGAGCGCGCGCGCTCGGTGCCCGCCGATCTCTTCTGCGCGATGCAGCAATCGCCCGACTTCCTGGTCAGGCTGCGCGCCGATCTTCAGCAGTTGCGCGACGCGCTCTCGGCCGCCAACGAACGCTGACAGCCGAGCCTCGATGAACCGGCCCGACGATACCGGCCTTTTTCTTCAAAAATTCATTTGCACACAAATGATTTGTGCTCTATTGTTTGTGTGTGGCCGGCGACACCCCGTTCGACCGGGCCGCTTTCCTCCCTTTTCCAGACAGGAGCTGCACGATGAACATTCTGTACAAGACCAGCGCCACGAGCACGGGTGGCCGCGACGGCCGCGCGGTATCCGCTGACAACAAGCTGGAAGTGAAGCTGGCCGCGCCGCGCGAACTCGGCGGCACGGGCGCGGAAGGCACGAATCCGGAGCAGCTGTTTGCCGCAGGTTACTCGGCCTGTTTCCTGAGCGCGATGAAATTCGTTGCCGGCCAGGACAAGAAAGCATTGCCGGCCGACACGCAGGTCACGGCGGAAGTGGGCATCGGCCCGAATGACGCAGGCGGCTTCGGGCTCGACATCGAACTGCGCGTGTCGCTGCCGGGGCTCGACAAGGCCGACGCGCAAGCGCTGGTCGAAAAGGCGCACCACGTGTGCCCGTACTCGAACGCGACGCGTAACAACGTGCCGGTGCGCCTGACGGTCGTCTGACGCGACACCAGGCCTGGAATGCAAAAAGGGCGCGTGCGGCATGGAGCCGCACGCGCCCTTTTCTGCTGCGTGACTCGCCGGAGCGGCGGACCTGACTGTCCGCCCTGCGCCCCTTAGCGCGAACCGAACGTGTACGGGCGGTTCATCGCCGCTTCGCGATCGATCTTGCGCATGCGGAATTCGAGATCATAGATGTCGGTGGCTTCGGCCAGGTACGCATCGGCGCGCTCTTTCGAGGCCTTTTCAGCGTTCTTGGTCAGCATCAGGAAGAGGTGGCTCAGCAGGTACATGGTTGATCTCGCAATCCAGAGGTTCTTTGACTAGGGTTTTCCCGAATTATAGGGAAAACCCTAGTCTTTGGCCAGCGTCGATCAGAAGGTGCGTCGTTCGGTCGCCACAGTGCGGCGCTGGGTTTCGAAAAAGGCCCAGATCATCGCGCTCGCATCGGGGCCGACCGCCGCGTGGAACGGCACGGCTTCGTCGCCGCCGGCCCACGCATGGTCGAGCCCTTTCACATGGCAGAGCCGGACGACCGGCTCGCCGTCGCGGCAGACATCGGTGATCTGTGCGCCCGCGTCGCGCGTCTCGACCCGCTCGCCGCCGCGCAACGCGCCGCGGCTGTCGGCAAGCCCGTTCAGGCGCATGAACTGCACCGTCAGCTGGTCGGCATTTTTCGGCGCGACCACGTGGTCACCGTCGCCCTGGACGACCAGCGCCGGCATGCCCGGATACGCGGCGGCATCGACCAGCGCGTCGACGGCCGCCGCCGGATTCTGGCGCACGCCGCGCCGCATCACGTCCATCGCGGTGATGCCCGAGGTCGCCTCGCCGAGCGCCGGGCCCGAATGCAGCGCCACCGCCGCGAAACGGTCCGGATGGTGCAGTGCAAGGAGCGATGCGAGACCCGCGCCGGCCGACAACCCCGCGACATAGACACGCGACGCGTCGAAACCGTGTTCGTCGACGAGCGCGTCGACGAGCGACGCCACCGCGTTCACCTCGCCGCGGCCCGCGCGGTCGGTATCTTCATACCAGTGCCAGCAGCCGTGCGCGTGCGCGCGCAGCGACTGCTCCGGGTACAGCACCGCAAAGCCGTGCTTGTCGGCCAGCAGGTTCATCCGCGTGCCTTGCACGAATTCGTCGACGGACTGTTGGCAGCCGTGCAGCATCACCACGAGCGGCATCGCGCCACGCCGGCGGCCAGGCGGCACATAAAGGCCGTATGCGAGATTCTGGACGAGGCGCCCCAGCGCGGGGGCCATCGGATGTTCACCGCGCGTCCACTCGCCGGCCGCCCATGCGGCCGCGCGCGGTCGCACGCGCGATTCGCGCGGCGGGGACGGATCGGATACGGCGGCGGAGGCCGCGGCCTCGAGTGCATCGCGTGTGATGCGCTGCGCATCGCGCGCCGAGCGCTTGGCGGCCGGAGACAGCATGCGTTTCATGCCGCCCAGCCACACCTTGGTCAGACTTTTGGTCATCGATCGGGCTCGCAGTCAGGAAAAATAGGGGCACCACAGCGGATGCATCGTTCGTCTTTGTGCAATGCACCATAACATTGTTTCTCGGACTTTTCCTGCACGCGGATCGTTCCCGGCCGCGCAAAAAACGGGGCTCATGCGCACGCGGCGCTATACTGGGGCTTCGCCGCTTGTTTCCGTTGTAGTCGTTCTTTCCGGCTCGCGCGTTGATTTAAGCATCCTCCCCGCCTTCGTTCGTCCCCTTCCCGATGTTCGACCTGTCGTCTCACCTGTGGATCATGATCACCGCGTTCGGCGGCGCCGGCCTGACCTTGCCGCTCGCGATCACGATCGCCGTCTGGCTCGCGCTCGGCTACTCGTGGCAGCGCGCGGCCGCGTGGCTCGGCGTGCTCGCGGCCGCGATCGGCGTGGTCGCGCTCACGAAGATCGCGTTCCTCGGCTGGGGAATCGGCATCCGCAAGTGGGATTTCACGGGGTTCAGCGGCCATGCGATGCTGTCGACGTCGGTCTATCCGGTCGCGATTTTCCTGGCGCTGATCCGCACCCGCACGCCGCTGCGACTCGCCGGCATCGCGCTCGGGCTCGCGGCCGGCGTCGCGGTCGGCGTGTCGCGCGTCGCGCTCGACGCCCATTCGCCGTCCGAATCGATCACCGGCTGCATCGTCGGCGCGATCGCCGCGATCGCGTTCATCGCCGGTTCGTGGCGCGCGGTGCCGCACCGCTGGTCGGTGCCCGCGGTCGTCGCAAGCCTCGCGCTCGTCACCGTGGCGCTGCACGGCATCACGGTGCCGTCACATCGTTGGGTCACCAAGGTGGCGCTGCAACTGTCGGGCCACGAGCGTCCGTTCGTCCGCGCGCGCTGGAAGGCCAACCCGAACTACCGCCCCGCATCTCAGCCGTCGTCGCTGCAGCGCACCCAATCGTCGCCGCAGACGCTCCGTACGTGACCGGCCACCCGGTCGTCGCGTTCGCCTCTTTTCACGTCTGACCATTACATGCGCGCCGTCGCATGAGCGGTATGTCGAGCGTTATAACCCGCCCTATATTACGATTACGGTTTCCACCCATTCAAAACGAATCCGCCATGCGCTCAACCGTCCGTCCGCTTCGCCGCACCCTGCTTCGCCTGCTGCCGATCGCCACGCTTGCCGCTGCCGGTATCGCGTTCAGCGCGCCCGCTTCGGCTGCCGACGAACTGGTCGTGTCAGCCGCGGCCAGCCTGACGAACGCATTCAAGGCCGTCGGTGACGCGTACGAGAAGCAGCATCCGGAGACCAAGGTGCTGTTCAACTTCGGCGCGTCGGACGTGCTGATGCAGCAGATCGCCAAGGGCGCGCCGGCCGACGTGTTCGCGTCGGCCGACCAGAAGGCGATGGATCGCGCGGCGGACGAAAAGGTGATCGTGCCCGGCACGCGCCGCGATTTCGCGGCGAACTCGCTCGTGCTGATCGTGCCGGCGGACAGCAAGGCCGCCGCGCCGACGTCGCTGCACGACCTGACCGCGCCCGGCGTGAAGCGCATCGCGTACGGCGATCCGGCGTCGGTGCCGGTCGGCCGCTACACGGAAGGCGCGCTGCGCGCGGCCGGCGTATGGGATGCCGTCAGCGCGAAGGGCGTGCTGGCCGCCAACGTGCGCCAGAGCCTCGACTATGTCGCGCGCGGCGAAGTCGATGCAGGCTTCGTGTTCGGCACCGACGCCGCGATCATGCCGGGCCGCGTGAAGGTCGCGCTGACCGTGCCGACGAAGGCGGCCATCACCTATCCGATCGCCGTGGTCAAGGACAGCCGCCACGCCGCGCAGGCGCAGTCGTTCATCGACTTCGTCGCGTCGCCGCAGGGCCAGGCCGTGCTGTCGACGTTCGGCTTCAAGCCCGCGGGCAAGTGAGCGTAGCGCGATGCAAGACGCCTGGGTACCGCTGCTGCTGTCGTTGAAGGTTGCCGGCTGGGCAACCGCGCTCGACATCGTGCTCGGCGTCGCGGCCGCGTTCATGCTCGCGCGCTGGCGCTCGCCGCTGCGCGACGTCGTCGATTCCGTGCTGACGCTGCCGCTCGTGCTGCCGCCGACGGTACTCGGCTACTACCTGCTCGTCCTGCTCGGCCGGCGCGGCGTGTTCGGCGCGTGGCTCGACACGCTCGGCATCGAGCTCGTCTTCACGTGGCAAGGCGCTGTGATCGCATCGATGGTCGTGGCGTTTCCGCTGATACTGAAGTCGGCAAGGGCGGCGTTCGAAGGCGTGGATCCGCACCTCGAACGCGCGGCGCGCACGCTCGGGCTCGGCGAAGTCGCGGTGTTTTTCCGCGTGACGCTGCCGCTCGCCACGCGCGGCATTCTCGCGGGCGCGCTGCTCGCGTTCGCACGCGCGCTCGGTGAGTTCGGCGCGACGCTGATGATCGCGGGCAACCTGCCCGGCCGCACGCAGACGCTGTCGGTCGCGATCTACGCGGCCGTCCAGGCCGGCGACGACAATACGGCCAACTTCCTCGTGCTGGTGACGTCGATCACCTGCGTGCTCGTACTGCTCGCGACCGGCTGGCTCGTGCCGTCGCGTGCCCGGCGGGACCAGCTGACATGAAGCGCTCGCCTCGTTCATCGTCTTTCGCTATCGAGCGGCTTCGACGGAGGCACGCATGAGCCTCGTCGTCGACATCCGCAAGACCTACGCAAACGCCGAGCGCCGCTTCACGCTCGACGTGTCGTTCACGGCAACGACGCAGCGCGTCGTGCTGTTCGGGCCGTCCGGTGCGGGCAAGAGCATGACGCTGCAGGCGATCGCCGGCCTGCTGTCGCCCGACGAAGGCACGATCACGCTGAACGGCGAGCCGCTGTTCGACGCCGCGCGCCGCATCGACGTGCCGACCCGCGAGCGGCGCGTCGCGTACCTGTTCCAGGATTACGCGCTGTTTCCGCATCTGAACGTGCGCCAGAACATTGCATTCGGGCTTACGTCGGGGCTGCGCAATCCGCGCGCGAAGACGGTGCCGCCGGAAGTCGCGTACTGGCTGCAGGCGTTCGATCTCGAGGCGCTCGCGGGGCAGTATCCGTCGCAATTGTCGGGCGGGCAGAAACAACGCGTCGCGCTGGCGCGCGCACTGGTCGCGCAACCGCGGATCCTGCTGCTCGACGAACCGTTCGCGGCGCTCGACGGCGCAATGCGCCAGCGCATGCGTCACGAGCTCGCCGAGCTGCAGGCGCGGCTCGATATCCCGATGGTGCTGATCTCGCACGACCCCGACGACGTCGCCGCGTTCGGCGACCAGGTCGTGCAGTTGAGCGAAGGACGCGTGCAGGCGGCTCCGCCGCACGCCGAGTGGCCGACGCGCGTCACGTGAGCGCGCGAGGCCGTGGTCGTGGCAGGCAGGTTGGAGCCTGGGAGAAGCCGCGCGTAGCGGCGTAGGCTGAAAGCGGAAACGAAGCCGGTGCGTGCAGGCGCTGTGCGATGCCGGCTTCGCACCGCCCGTCACACGATCGTCGATGCGCGCCGCCCGGCCTGCTTCGTCAGCCCGTCACCGCAAGAATCACGCTCGACGCCTTGAACAGCGCGATCGCCCGCTCGCCGGCGTCGAGTTGCAACGCCTCGACGCTGTCGTTGGTCACGACGGCCGTCAGTGTCCCGCCGCCGTCGAGCGCCAGCGTCACCTCGCTGTTCACCGCACCCGCCGCGACGGTTTCCACGCTGCCGCGCAGTTGATTCCGCGCGGACACCTTCAACTCGTGCCCGCCATCGTCGACCGCGAGCACGACCCACGACGCCTTCACCAGCGCGCAGGCGTCGGCGCCAACCTGCAGGCCGAGCGCATCGGCGCTCTCGTGCGTCAGCACCGCAACGATCGGCTGTCCGCCGGGCAGCGTGAGCGTAACCTCGTCGTTGACGGTGCCGCGCACGATCGATGCGACCTTGCCGAACAACTGATTGCGGGCGCTGGTCTTCATCCCGATCCGGCCGATCAGCGCCCAGTCGACGTCGAACCCGGCCACGGCCGCGCTCGCCGCCTCGATGAACCGGCGATGCTCGCGCTCGATCGTGCGGAACGCGGCGATCAGCAACGTCGCGCGCGGCGTCAGCGTCGTACCGCCGCCGCCCTTGCCGCCCGTCGAGCGCGCGACGAGCGGTTCGCCGGCAAGATTGTTCATCGTGTCGATCGCATCCCACGCGGCCTTGTAGCTGAGGCCGACGGCCTTCGCCGCGCGCGTGATCGAACCGGTGTCGCCGATCGCCGCGAGCAACGCGATGCGCGTGGCGCCGCCGAGCGTCTGCTCGCCGGCGCGCAGCCACAGCTCGCCGCCCAGTTCGAGCGGTTCGGCGGACGGGAAAGCATGCGGTGCGTCGGTCATCGGGATGCGTAGGGAAATCGGGCGGCCATTATAGTCGGCGCGTGCGGCTCAACCCGGCTTGCCGTCTAGCTTCGGCGGCCGCAGGCTGGCCAGCAGCGTCTCGGCGTCACGCGCCGCGCGCTGCTCGAGCGCCGCGCCGTAGCCACGCACGAACCCGAGCTGGTACGGCGGCGCAGCCAATTTTTCGAGGTGCTGCAGCGCGACCATCGTGTCGTTCGCTTCGCCGAGCACGCTCTGCACGCGCGTGAGCGTCTTGGCCGTCTCGGTGCGCGTGCGGCGCGACGCCAGCGACGCGAAGAATTCGAGCGCATAGCGCAGCCGCTTCGCATCGATCCGCACCTGATGGCGCGCGGCCGTGTCGAGCGACGTCAGCGACGGCGACGCATACAGATGGCCGAACAGCCGCCGCACGCGCTTCGTCGCGTGGCGCCGCAGCGAAGGCGCGTCGCCGTCCTCGGCCGGCGGCAGCGCAAGCGAGCTCAGCCACTCGAGCCAGCCGAGCGTCAGTCGCGCATAGCGAGCCGAATGCAGCGCCTGGCGCAACTCGGCCCGCGCGGCCGCGCACTGCGCGCGCGCCGCGTCGAGCGTACCGTTCCACTCGCCGTCGCCGCCGTCGGCCGCGATCAGCGCGGGCAGGCTTTCGGTCGCGAACACGTCCCAGTCGCGCACCGTGCCGAGCAGCGACGCAAGCCAGCGCAGGTCGACACCGAGCGTGTCGCGCCACTGGCGGTCGGTAAAGCGCGGGAAAAAGCGCATCAGCGTACGCAGGCGGCGCAGCGCGACACGCATCTGGTGCACGAATTCGGGATCGTCGTGCTCGAGCACCCCGCCCTCGTTGCCGAGCCACTGCGCGGTGATGTCGCCGGCCAGCGCGAACAGCGCGGTGCGCTGCGAGCGCACGCCAGTGAGGTCGACGGGCTTGGCCTTGACGGGCCCGTCGGCGGCCGGCTCGGCCGCGCACGCGCGATCGATCACGCTCGTCAGTTGCACGAATGCGGGCCACGCACCGCTCAATTCGCGCGCGGCGGCAAACAGCGCATGCAGCGCGGCGGTGCGCGCGGGCAGCGTCTCCCAGTCGGGCGCCGCAAGGCGCAGCTCGACGAAGCGGCGCGGCGGCTCGCTGCCGCGATGCAGCGTGACGTCGTCGAGGGTCATCTCGACCACGACGCCGCTGTCGTCGGCCCAGCGCCCGCGCCGCCGTTCGCTGACGACGCGCAGCGCCGACGATTCCGGCTGCACGCTTGGGGCCGGGGGTACTGCGGCATCGGGCGCGACGCCATTCACTTCATCTGCCGGTGCACCGGCGTCGGCCGCAGCGGCCGCCTCGGGCACGGGCAGCGGCATCGCGACGGCGATGCCCGCATGCTCGGCGTCGAACAGTTCGCGCGCCGTGACGCCTGGCGCAAATGCCTTCGTGCGCGACGCGACCACCCGCCTGCCGTGCGCATTCGACTCGACCCACGTCCACCAGCTCGCGCCGGGGCTCGACTCGGCCTCCTCGATCTGGCACGGCTCGATCGTCACGCGCTCATGGCCGCGGCGCATCCGGACCTGCGGGCAGATGCGCCACGCGCGCACGAGTTCGGCGCCGAAATCACGCTGCACCCCTCGGGCACGACTCGCGGCCTTGACCGGCCACCCTTCCAGCGACAGCGACAACACGATTTCCAGCACACGCGACATGGAGGCTCCTGCACATGAAGAATCGCCGGCGCATCGTGCGCGCCGGCGTCAACCGTGAAGCTGCTTCCATAGTACACGTCGCCCAAATTCGCAGGCGACGATCCGGCCCTGTCGTGCTGTCGCAGGTCAAACGGCGTATTGCGCGAGGCCGTTGCCGAACGACCAGTCCTCCTTCAGCACCTCGACAAGACTGATGAATACGTCCTGCTGCCGCACGCCCGGCCGCTGCGCGAGGTTGTCCGCGATCGCCCGGTACAGCGCCCGCTTCTGCTCGAGCGTGCGCGTGTTGTTCGCGGTGATCTGGATCATCACGAGATCGTCGCTGCGTTCGATATCGAGGTAGTGACGACCGAACACGAAGTTCTCGGCCGCATGCTCGGTGACGACCATGAAGATGTCGTCCTCGGGCACGTTGAACGTGTGCATCAGCGCGCGATGCACACCGTCGACGAGCGCCGCACGATAAGCGGCCGGCTTGCCTTCGCGCACGGCGATACGGGTGAATGGCATGGTCCTGCTCCTGTCGGTGAAGGTGACGTTGAAGAACGGAAACACAGCGTCAGGTTAGGCGCGCCGAACTATAATGAACAGTCATCGATGAATATTTCATCCATTTACATCGAAAATGAAAGTCCTTGATCTCGATGCCGTCCGCGCGTTCGTGCTGGTCGCCGATCTCGCCAGCTTCACGCGCGCCGCCGATGCGCTCGGCACCACCCAATCGGCCGTCAGCCTGAAGCTGAAGCGGCTGGAGGCCCACCTCGGCAAGCCGCTGCTCGCGCGCACGCCGCGCGTCGTCAAGCTGGCCGCCGACGGCGAGAATTTCCTGCCGGCCGCCCGCGCGCTGCTCGATGCGCACGATCACGCGCTGGGCGCGATCTCGGCCGGTACGCACCGGCTGTCGCTCGGCGTCAGCGAGCACGTCGCCGTGCCCGACCTGCCGGCCGTGCTCACGAGCCTGCATCGGCAGGATCCCGGGTTGTCGCTCGAAATGCATCTCGGCACGTCGACGAACCTGCTCGCGCAATACGACGAACGACGGTTCGATGCGGTGATCGTGCGGCACGAGCCGGGCGAAGACCCGCCGCGCGAAGACGGCACGCTGCTGTTTGCCGAACCGCTGGCCTGGCTGGCCGCGCCGGACTGGGTGCCACGCGCGGGCGAGCCGCTGCCGCTCGCGGTGCTGGCCGGCCCGTGCGGCGTGCGGGC
>NZ_JAAGPH010000325.1:0-1721 GCF_017104705.1 Burkholderia sp. Se-20373
TGACGAGATCGTCCGACACGGCTGCCTCGATCTTCATCTTCGGCAGGAAATCGACCACGTATTCGGCGCCGCGGTACAGCTCGGTGTGCCCCTTCTGCCGCCCGAACCCTTTCACCTCCGTCACCGTGATGCCCGAGACGCCAAGCGCCGACAGCGCTTCGCGCGTCTCATCGAGCTTGAACGGCTTGATGATTGCGGTAATGAGTTTCATGAAGTCCTCTCGCTGGGTTGTCCCGTCGAATTGGTTGGAATGTTGTAACGGACTCTTCTCAGCAACTCGCATGCCAAGTCGGTTCGAGCACCGTTTCAAAGGGCTTCATCAAGGGGTCGCATCGCGCGATGTAAGGTGCGGAGGCCCGGCCGAATGGCCAACGTGGCCCGGTTTGCTGGCGCGGCGAAAGGATCGTTGCTAGAGTGCACGCACGTCCCGGATCGCCGGGGCATTCACCCACGCGGGCGCCATGCCCGGAATTCGCGCTCCGGGCGCACCATTTCCGGTCATGCGTGCATCATGGGCACGTACGCAACTGAAGATGCACATTTTTTGTGCAAGGAAGGGGAATCACATGAAGCAACCCAGCGACGTTTTCAACGATCTGCAGTCGCGCGTCAGCGATCTGCTGAAAAACTCGCCGGCCAAGGACGTCGAGCGCAACGTGAAGGCCATGCTGTCGCAAGGCTTCTCGAAACTCGATCTCGTCACGCGCGAGGAATTCGACACGCAGGCGCAAGTGCTCGCCCGCACCCGCGTGCGCCTCGAGGAACTCGAGAAACGCGTCGCGGAACTCGAGCAGAAGCTCGCCGCGCCGCAAGCCTGACGCCCTGCCCGGCCGCAAGGTCCGGGCGCGGGCCGCCTCGCGCGGCCCGCGCCCGCCGCCTCAAGCACTGAAGCACTGAAGCACTGAAGCACTGAAGTCACCGTACCGCTCTTCGTCGTCCGTCGTTCTCCGCAACACCCCCGCTCTTCGCTGTTCATCGCTCTTCGCAGTCCGTCGTTCCGCTGTTCCTCGCTCTTTCCCCGCGCCACGCCGGCAAGCGCGCACCGATTCCTCCGATTCCCGCGGCACGCGGCCTCGAACGGCCGTCGTCCGTCCGCCTTGTTTACAGGAGCCTCGCCATGTCGCTCGCCGTGGTGCGCAGTCGCGCGCCCGCCTCCGGCCGTGCGCCGGACGTCACCGTCGAAGTCCATCTCGCCAACGGGTTGCCGTCGTTCTCGATCGTCGGCCTGCCCGATCTCGAAGTCCGCGAAAGCCGCGAGCGGGTGCGCGCCGCGCTGCAGAACTGCGGCTTCGAATTCCCCGTGCGCCGCATCACCGTCAACCTCGCACCGGCCGACCTGCCGAAGGAGTCGGGACGGTTCGACCTGCCGATCGCGCTCGGCATCCTCGCCGCGAACGGCCAGATCCCGGCCGACGCGCTGGCCGGCCGCGAATTCGCGGGTGAACTGTCGCTGACGGGCGCGCTGCGGCCGATGCGCGGCGCGTTCGCGATGGCGTGTGGTGTGGCGCGGGATGCGCAGTCAGCGGAAAGTGGCGCGGCGTCCGGCCTGGGTTCCGGCACGCTGTCCGGTTCAGGCAGCGGTGGCCAAGGGGCCGGCCCGGAGCCGTACTCCGCCGCCGCGTCGAACGCGCCCGAGCTGTACCTGCCGCTCGCCAGCGCCGCCGAGGCCGCGCTCGTGCCGGGCGTCACCGTGTTCGGCGCGCCGGACCTGCCCGCGCTGT
>NZ_JAAGPH010000326.1:0-1884 GCF_017104705.1 Burkholderia sp. Se-20373
GATTGAATCGGTTCTTCACGAAACCCGTCAGTTTGCGCCGCCCGCGGCGCTCGAACAGGCGGCGACCATTTCCGGCATGCCGGCCTACCGTGCGCTCGCCGCCGAAGCCGAGAACGATTACGAAGGATTCTGGGCGCGTCGCGCGCGCGAGGGTCTGGCGTGGCACAAGCCGTTCACGAAAGTGCTCGACGAGTCCAACGCGCCGTTCTACAAGTGGTTCGACGACGGCGAGCTGAACGCGTCGTACAACTGCCTCGACCGTCACGTCGAAGCCGGCAACGGCGAGCGCGTCGCGGTGATTTTCGAAGCCGACGACGGCACCGTCACGCGCGTCACCTATGCGGATCTCCTCGCGCGCGTATCGCGGTTCGCGAATGCGCTCAAGAAGCGCGGGATCGGCAAGGGCGACCGCGTCGTCATCTATATCCCGATGTCGATCGAAGGCATCGTCGCGATGCAGGCCTGCGCGCGCATCGGCGCAACGCACTCGGTCGTGTTCGGCGGCTTCTCCGCGAAGTCGCTGAACGAGCGGCTCGTCGACGTCGGCGCGACGGCGCTCGTCACGGCCGACGAGCAGGCGCGCGGCGGCAAGACGCTGCCGCTGAAGAGCATCGCGGATGAAGCGATCGCGCTGGGCGGCTGCGAGGCCGTGAAGAGCGTGATCGTCTATCGCCGCACCGGCGGCAAGATCGACTGGCACGCCGAGCGCGACCTGTGGATGCACGAACTGACGGCCGGCGAATCCGACCAGTGCGAGCCGGAATGGGTCGGCGCCGAGCATCCGCTGTTCATCCTGTATACGTCGGGCTCGACCGGCAAGCCGAAGGGCGTGCAGCACAGCACGGGCGGCTACCTGCTGTGGGCCGCGCAGACGATGAAGTGGACCTTCGACTGGAAGCCCACCGACGTGTTCTGGTGCACGGCCGACATCGGCTGGGTCACCGGCCACACCTACATCACGTACGGCCCGCTCGCCTGCGGCGGCACGCAGGTCGTGTTCGAAGGCGTGCCGACCTACCCGGACGCCGGGCGTTTCTGGAAGATGATCGGCGACCACCAGGTCACCGTGTTCTACACCGCGCCGACCGCGATCCGTTCGCTGATCAAGGCGGCCGAGGCCGACGACAAGGTCCATCCGAAAAGCTACGACCTGTCGAGCCTGCGCATCATCGGCACCGTCGGCGAGCCGATCAATCCGGAAGCCTGGATGTGGTATCACAAGCACGTCGGCCAGGAACGCTGCCCGATCGTCGACACGTGGTGGCAGACCGAGACGGGCGGCCACATGATCACGCCGCTGCCGGGCGCGACGCCGACCGTGCCCGGTTCGTGCACGCTGCCGCTGCCGGGCATCATGGCCGCGGTGGTCGACGAAACCGGCCAGGACGTGCCCAACGGGCAGGGCGGCATCCTCGTCGTCAAGCGCCCGTGGCCCGCGATGATCCGCACGATCTGGGGCGATCCGGAGCGTTTCAAGAAGAGCTACTACCCCGAGGAGCTCGGCGGGCGGCTGTATCTGGCCGGCGACGGCACCGTGCGCGACAAGGACACCGGCTACTTCACGATCATGGGCCGGATCGACGACGTGCTGAACGTGTCGGGCCACCGGCTCGGCACGATGGAAATCGAATCGGCGCTGGTCTCGCACGAACTCGTGGCTGAAGCCGCCGTGGTCGGCCGCCCGGACGATACGACGGGCGAGGCGGTGGTCGCGTTCGTGGTGCTGAAGCGTTCGCGTCCGGAAGGCGAGGAAGCGGCGGCGCTGGCGAAGACGCTGCGTGACTGGGTCGGCAAGCAGATCGGGCCGATCGCGAAGCCGAAGGACATCCGCTTCGGCGACAACCTGCCGAAGACGCGCTCGGGCAAGATCATGCGGCGCCTGCT
>NZ_JAAGPH010000327.1:0-1717 GCF_017104705.1 Burkholderia sp. Se-20373
TCCACCGATCGCGGTCATGGAACCACGGCCGGTGACGGTAGTAGCGATCCCAGTACGCACCGATCGCGAACCCCGTGATCGGCACGCCGATGATCGCGCCATATTCAAGCAGCGGCGCGTAACCGCCCTGGTACGGATAGTCGATCAGTTGCGCGTCGATCCAGCCGCGCATGCCCGGCAGCGCGACGTCGCACCACGTGTAGTCGCTCAGGCAGCCGAACACGTCCAGCGCGGTGCCCGGCGGAATCTGCGCGACGACCGGATAGTCGGGCGCGGGCCCGGCGAACAGTTCGGCCGGCGAATTCGTGTAGCCGGTGCTCTGTGCCCGTGTCATACCCGGCACGGCCGCCAGGCCGAGCAGGACGACGCACAGGCTTCGGACAATCGTGTTCCTCATGATGCTCTCCCGCGCGGCGCCGCCGCGCGCCGGTCAATGCCGATGCCCGCCCCAGCCGCCACCCCAGTGGCCGCCGCCCCACGGACGATGCCAGTACCCGCCGCGTCCACGCCAGCCGCCGCCCCATCCGCCCCAGAAGCCGATCGAGATCGCCGGTGCGCCCCAGCCGTACCAGCCCGGGTAATACGCGGGCGCATAGTACGGATACGGATAGGGATACGGCGGCGGATAGGCCGGCGCGACGTAGACGGGAGCCGGGTCGACCACCGCCGCTGCCGGGCCCGGCGCAGTGGTGACCAGTGCGGCGGTGGCAGGCGCAGTGGCGGCCGGTGCAGCCGGCGTGACGGGGATTTCGCGCTGCGTCAGCGTGGCCGGCGCCGGCGCGTAATACGGCGCATAGCCATACGGACTCGTGTAATAACAACCGCCGAGGGTCAGCGTCGTCAATGCGAATACCGCACACCTCGCGGCAGGAATCGGGGTCATCGGTTGCTCCGGCAGAATCCGCGCGTCGCCGCCGGGCGCGCGCCTGACTCTAGCTTACGTCCCCTGCAGATTTCCGCTCGGTATGATCGGTTACTTTTTGTTTCCTGCACCGCACGGGGCGCGGGCATGCCGCGTGCTGGCCCGTCTGCCACGCTCGCGTTGAAGTTCGCGCAAATGCCCTCAACTTGAACGATGTCAGGCTGGCCGGCGCGGACGGGGTTCGCGAGCAACCGGCGGCCCGAAACCCGCGGACTTCGGCCCGCCCAGACAGGAACGCGGCTCACGCCGCCATCGACATGACTACGCCACGCCCCACTCCCCGGGCGGACACGCCGCTCGATCCGATCATCCAGTTGCTGGCGCTCGCCGGCGAACAGGGTTATCTGACCCACGCCGACCTCGTCGACGCGCTGCCGCCCGAAAGCGACAGCCCCGACGCGCTCGACGTCGTGCGCGCCGCGCTCGCCGACATCGGCATCGCCGTGCTCGACGAGCCGGCCGCGCCTGCGCCGTTCGCCGGTTCGGCGCCTGTCGACGTCGATCGCGATGCGCTCGACGAAGGCCGCGCGATGCTCGGCGACCTCGCACGCGGCACGAGCGCATCGACCGATCCGCTCGCCCTCTACATGCGCCGCATGCAGGCGGTGCCGCTGCTCACGCGCGAGGGCGAAATCGTGCTGGCGCGCGAGATCGAGACGGGCCGCCACCAGATCCTGCACGCGCTCGCCGGCTATCCGGCGGCGGTGGACGCGCTGCTCGCGCGTCATCGCGCCCCGGCTTCGACCCGCGCAGCCGGGCCGTCCGACGACGACGTGGGCGACACGCCTGCGCCCG
>NZ_JAAGPH010000328.1:0-1866 GCF_017104705.1 Burkholderia sp. Se-20373
CTGCGGCGGCGCCGGACGCTTCGCCGCGAACAGCTCGACTTGCGGACGCGGCCGTGCGGCGCGGGCGCGATCGGCCTCGCGGGCGAGCGCGGCTTCGCGCTCGGTGACGCCCGGCACCTGCAGCCGCAGCTTCTTCACCGCCGCGCGCCCCGTGGCCGCCATGAACGCGACCTTGCGCGGGTGCACGCCCTGCAGGTCTTCCGCCGTGATGCGGATGCGTTCGAGCGCGAGGTAGCGGCGCACGAAATCCGCGTTGCGGTCGCCGATGTTGATCGTCGTCATCCCGGCCAGCACGGCGGCGCCCCCGAACACCTTCGCCTCGAAACGTTCGCGGCGCCCGCCGGCCTTGATCATCTCGTTGATCAGCACTTCCATCGCATACGCGCCGTAGCGCATCGATTCCGACGCGGCCGCGCCCGGATCGGCGCCGTCGTCGGGCAGCATGAAGTGGTTCATCCCGCCGATGCCCGCGTACGGGTCGTGCAGGCACGCGGCGACGCACGAGCCGAGGACGGTCATCAGCACCATGTCGTCGGACGTCGTGTAGAACTCGTTCGGCAGCAGCTTCACGCCGGGACGGCCGAAGTGGTTGTCGAAGTAGCGATTGGTGGCGATCGGCAGGGCGCTCATCCACGCTCTCCAAGAGCGGACGCGGCGCCCGCGGCATGCATGCGCGCGGGAGACGGCATCGCGCTCGCCTGCGCGCCCCGCGGCCGCGTGCCCTGGGCGGCGTCGCGGGTCAGTTCGTACACCGTCTGCCCGCGCAGCCGGAACGCCTGCGTGACATACGTGAAGTTTTCCGAATGGCCGGCGAACAGCAGCCCGCCCGGCTTCACGAGCGGCTCGAAGCGCGACAGCACCTGCCCCTGCGTCGGCTTGTCGAAATAGATCATCACGTTGCGGCAGAAGATCGCGTCGAACGGCTTCGCGATCCCGTAATCCGCATCGGTCAGGTTCAGCTGCTCGAAGCGGATCATCGCGCGCAGCTCGGGGCGCACCTTCACGCGGCCGGCCTGCGCGCCCGTGCCCTTCAGGAAGAAGCGCTTCAGCCGCTCCGGCGCCAGGTGCTTGACCTGGTCGTACGTGTAGATGCCGGCCTCCGCCTTCGCGAGCACCTGCGTGTCGAGGTCGGTCGCGAGGATCGACGCGCCGCGCGCGGCCGATTCGCCGAGCGCCTCGATCAGCGTGATCGCGATCGAGTAAGGCTCCTCGCCGGTCGACGCCGCCGAGCACCAGACCGAGACCGGCGCCGGCCGCCCCTTCACGAAATCCGACAGGATCGGGAAATGGTGCGACTCGCGGAAGAACGCCGTCAGGTTCGTCGTCAGCGAATTGGTGAACGCTTCCCACTCGAGCGGATCGTCTTCCTGCTCGAGCAGGTCGAGGTAGTCGCGGAACGTGTCGAGGCCGCGGGCCCGCAAGCGGCGCGCGAGACGGCTGTACGCCATGTCGCGCTTGTGCTCGGACAGCGAGATCCCCGCGCGTTGATGGATCAGCGCGCGAATGCGTGCGAAATCCGCGCCGGTGAACGCGAAATCGCGCCCCGGCTCGCCCGCGCGAGGCGAGGCATCCGGTGCATCGGGTCGAAACGGCGCGCGCGCGTGCGGCATGGTTTAGAAGGTCTCCCAATCGTCGTCGGACGTGCCGGCCGTGGCCGCCGCCGGCTTCTCGCCGTTCAGCGCCGGGCGCACGAGCGCGGGCTTCGCGGCCGGCTTGTCGGCCGGTGCGGCGGTTTTCGCGAGACGCGGCCCGTAGCCGCCCGCGGCCGTGCCGCGGGAAGCCGGTGCATCCTTGAGCGCGTGCGCGCCCGTATCGGCCGCGCGCTTCGTTTCATGGCCCGCACCCGCGGCAGCCGATGCAGCCGCG
>NZ_JAAGPH010000329.1:0-1762 GCF_017104705.1 Burkholderia sp. Se-20373
CGCCGGCTGCGCGCCGCCTGCGCGCGGGTGCGCCGTCCGCACGAAGGGTGCCGTGCCGGTCTGGCACGTGCGCCCGGAGCGGTGCGCGTCGGGCCGCGCCCATGAAAGATTTGCAAGGACCGTTGTAGCGATTCCCGGACCGGCGGCGGCCCTGATGCCGGCGCGCGCCGGCCGGACAAGGAGGTGCAATGCAGAACGCGGAATCGAACCCTACCCCGGAACAGCAGCGGGAACAGATCGAGAAGAGCCCGGTGAAGACGCCGGCGGCCGGCGACATGCCCGATGCGGCAACCCAGGCGGCCCAGGTCGCGCAGCGTCCGCTGACGCCCGAGAAGATTGCCGGGAAAATGCCGACCGGCCTGCCGCCGATCGAGCGCGGCACGCAGGCGCCCGACAGTGCCGACCCCGTGCGGCGAGCGGCCGCCCGGATCCCGACGCTCGACAACGCGAACATGGCGATGACCGACAACACGGTCGACGTCGACGGCAAGGGCATGGAAGCCGCCGCGGGCGCGTCGAAGTGGCACGACAACGTGATTTATTCGAACGCGTCGCTCGACGAAGCGGTCGAGACGCCCGACGAAGGGCTCGGCGGGATCGAGAGCCGTCCGTCCGGCAACATGCCGCAGATCGCGACGCGGCCGGGCTGGCGCGTACGCCATGTCGGCGATGTCGACGTCGAGCACGGCGACGGCACGCGTGCCGAGCATGTGATCGTCCTGGAGCGAAACAACTGACCACGTGACGGGAAGAGGCGGCGGGCGGCACGATCGCGCCGCCCGCCGCCCGCCGCCATCATGAGCGGTCCTTATTGCGGACCGAGTTCCTGCGCGGACGCATCGGCGTCGTTGCCCTGCGCAACCAGCACGTGGATATCGTTCGGCGTCACGTCGCCGACCCCGCCCGACGGGATCGTCAGCAGCAGCCAGTCGGCGTTGTTGTTGATGGTGACCGGCGCGGTCTTGAGGATCGGCGTCTTGCTGCCGGCCGTCGTGACGATCACCTGGTAGCTGCCGCCGTTCAGGTAGATCGAATCCTGCGTCGAGGCCGGCACCGCGTTCTGGTAGGCCGTGCCCGCGAGCGTCGGGCTTTGCGTCGTGATGTCGGTGCCGGGCGGGACGACGTACACGTCGACGTTCTGCGCATTCGGCGACGCGTTGAAGCTGCGCACGCGCGCCTTGTCCGACAGCAGGCCCTTGGCGTACGGATCGTCGATCACGGAGATCAGCGACGTCGTGCTCGGCAGCGCGATCGTCGTGTAGTGATGGCCGTTTGCCGCGCTGAACGATTGCGCGGCGATGGTCGACGTCGTGCCGGAGACGTCGTAGCTCGCGTTCTGCGTGCCCGAGTCGACGTCGTGATAGCGCGTCACGCCCTTGTACGCGATATTGCCCTGGTCGAGCTTCGCGTTCAGGTAGTAGTCGAGGTTGGGCCCGGCCGGCACCGCGTTGATGAAGCGCGCCTGCGGCTTCGAGATGCCGAGTTCGGTCCCGGCGTCGTCGCCGCCGCCACACGCCGCGAGCACGGAAACGACCGAGCACAGGGCGACCAGCGTTCGTATTGATTTCATGTTGTCCTCTCGTTCAGGGAACCTGCTTGCGATGCGGGATCGCCGCGCGAAGGGTCGCGCGGTGCGCAGCGCCGGTTGAGGGAAGGATGCCGTCCGCCGGAGCGGCGGGCGCGTGCATGACGCAAGCGATGTGCCTGTGCGGCGAACGGCGTCGGGAAGGGGGCGAGAAAGGGGCGGGACGCGGCGGCGGGC
>NZ_JAAGPH010000330.1:0-1542 GCF_017104705.1 Burkholderia sp. Se-20373
CCGCGCGGCCGGCACGCGGCCCGTGTCGTATTCGAGATTCACGTGCAGGCCGTCGGGCGTCAGCTGATACGCGAAGTTCAGGTCGAACGGCCGCTCGGCGGCGACCGCCGGCAGCAATTCCGCCTGCACGCCGTGGAAGGCGAGCGGTGCGTCCTGCACGAAGAACGCTTCCGTCACGCCGACGTTGAAGACGGGCGCATCGGCCAGCGAGCGCGTGCGCCGCAGCGCCGTCACGAGGTCGGTCAGCGACAGCTGCTGATGGCGCTTGGCCTCCGCACGCTGGGCGGTGGTGCGCGCGACGATGTCGATGAACGTGTCGCCCTGCCGCAGCGAAAAGGTCATCGGCAGGTTGTTCACGAAGCATCCGCTCGCATCGCGAAAACCCGGCGAGCGCATGTTGACGGGATAGGTCACGACCAGCTCGCGCACGTCCTGCCAGCGGGCCAGCGCGATCGCGAACAGGCTCGACAGCACGAGAAACGGTGTCGAGCGGCTCGCGCGGGCACGCGCGCGCAGCCGGCGCGTGATGTCCGCGTCGAAGCGCAGCCGGTGGATGCGCCCGTCGCCCGGAGCGGCCGATGCCGATGCCGATGCCGATGCCGATGCCGATGCCTCGAACTCGAGCCCGAGCGGCGCGTGCGCCAGCGCACCGAGCCAGTAGGCGAGGTCGTCGTCGTAGCGCGGCGACGCGCGGTACGCGGCTTCGAACGCGAGCTGCTCGCCGAGACCGCGCAACGTGCGGGCGGGCGCCGGGCCCACGCCGAGCGCATGGTTGTACAGCGCCGTCAGCCGCTGGTTGATGTACACCGCCGAAAACGCATCGGAGATGATGTGCGGAAAGCTGAGCACGAGCCGGTGCACGTCGGCCTCCTCGCGCAACAGCGCGAAGCGAAACAGCGGCGCGTCGTCGAGCGCGAACACGTGCGCCGCGCGCGCGGCGATCCATGCGTCGGCCTCGGCGGCGTCCAGCGCCGGCGCCGCCCGCGCGTCGCGGTAGTCGAGCGCGACCGTCACGCGGTCGTGCACGTCCCGCACCACGCCGGCGTCGCCCATCCGGAACGTGCTGCGGCATCCTTCGTCATGCTCGTGGACGAACGCATCCAGTGCGCGCCGCAGCGCGTCGCGGTCCAGCGGACCCGACAGGCGGTAGACGAGCGCGGTCGTATAGGCCGACGAGTGCGGATTGAGCTGCCACTCGAGCCAGAAGCGGTACTGATAGGCTGAAAGCGAAGTGGTACGCATGGTAGCCCCTGTCTGGATGCATGAAGGACGTGAAGGACATGAAGGACGGCGCGGCGGGTCGCGCCCGGCGCGCCGCGCGTCAACGGACCGCGTGGTCCGCGACGTCCGGTGCCGCGAAGTGTTCGGCGATGCAGTGGCGCAGCCGCGGCCCGAACACGGCGGCGATGTCGTCGGCCGAGTACGGCGCGATGGCGTCGTCGATGCCGAGCGTGCGATCCACCTCCTGCTGGAGCCGCGTGAAGATCCGCTGCGCGGCGCGCTCGTCGTGCAGGTACGTATTGAGCGCGTCCGCCGTCGCCC
>NZ_JAAGPH010000331.1:0-1367 GCF_017104705.1 Burkholderia sp. Se-20373
TCCCGTCGCCGCGACTGCGGACGCCGCACCGCGCCGCAAGCGCCTGATCGTGTATTCGATCGATCCTGACGCATCCGCGTCGTCGCGAATTCGCCTCACGCTGCCGTTCGGTTTCCTGAACGACGAATGGGAACTCGTCCCGGGCATCCGGGACGGCCAGATCGACAGCAGCGTGCTGGCCACGGCCGACGCCATCCTGCTGCACCGGCTGACGCCCGGCATGCTGACGGGCAACGACCTGTACACGATCTTCAAGCATGAAAAGCCGGTGATCTACGAGACCGACGACCTGCTGACCGACCTGCCGTCCACGCATCCGCTCGCCGCGCAAGGCGGGATGGCCCGCGCGGGGATCGAGCTCGTGCTGCGCAACGCGGACGCCGTGATCGTATCCACGCCGTTCATCGCCAGCCGCTACCGGCTGTCGCACCCGCGCGTTCACGTGCTGCCCGACAGCGTGGACTTCGACCGGTTCTACCGCCCCGTGACGGCGCGCGGCGACGACTGCGTGACGATCGGCATCGCCGGCGCGTCGCTGCGCGCCGACAACTTCGCGCTCGTCGACGCGGCGCTGCACGCGATCTGCGCGCGCCATCCCGGCAAGGTCAGGGTGAGTTTCGTCGGCGCGGACGTCCCGCCGGGCTGGGCCGGCCACCCGGCCGCCGGGTGCGAGCCCGAGCTTCACGACTACGACGCGCACGCACGGCGCCTGCCGGAACGGCGCTGGGACATCGCGCTGCTGCCGCTTGCCGACCACGACTACAACGCCGGCACGAGCACGATCCAGTGGCAGGAATACGCGGCGGCCGGCATCGCCTCGATCGTCAGCGACCGGCCCGCCTATCGCTTCGCGCTGCACGACGGCTGCGACGGCCTGCTGGTCCCGGATGCGCCGCAGGCGTGGGTCGACGCGCTCGACCGGCTGATCGCGAACCCGGCGCTGCGCCGCGGGCTCGCGCGCACGGCGCAGGCGAAGGTCCGCAAGCATCACGCGCTGCAGCAGGCGCTGCCGCGCTATCGCCATGTGTATCAGCAGTGCATCGACAAAGGCGCGATCGGCAACCTGCCCGGCCGCCCGGATGCGCCGATCCCCGGCGCGCTGATCCTGGACGCCGAGGGCGACCTCGACCAGGTCCGGCTGAGCCTGCAGGACATCGCACGGCGGCCGGAGCAGGATCTGCTGGCGGTCGTGGTGACCTCGTCGCAGGCGCCGCTGCCCGAATGGACCGACAAGGTGCGCTACCTGCACGCGCCCGCGCACGAGTACGCGGCCACCGTCGAGCAGCTCTGCGCACTGCCGGCGTTCGACTGGACGCTGATCGTCGAGGCGGGCGACGGGCGTGCCTGCGCGGCACGCCCACCGATGC
>NZ_JAAGPH010000332.1:0-1740 GCF_017104705.1 Burkholderia sp. Se-20373
CTTCGCGCTGCTGTCGCGCTTCCTGCCGTCGGGCCGCAGCGTCGCGATCGGCGTGCCGTTCGTGTGGCTTGCGGTGTTCTTCGCGCTGCCGTTCGTGCTGGTGCTGAAGATCAGCTTCGCCGACCAGGTGATGGGCATCCCGCCGTACACGTCGCTCGTCGAGTTCAAGGACGGCGTCGTGCACTTCGCGCTGCAGCTGTCGCACTACGCGTTCCTGCTGCAGGACGACCTGTACATCGCGACCTACCTCAGCTCGCTGAAGATGGCCGCCGTGTCGACGGTGCTGTGCCTGCTGATCGGGTACCCGATGGCGTACTACATCGCGCGCTCGGAACCGAACCGCCGCAACGTGCTGATGATGGCCGTGATGCTGCCGTTCTGGACGTCGTTCCTGATCCGCGTGTACGCATGGATCGGCATCCTGAAGGATGACGGCCTCTTGAACCACACGCTGATCGCGCTCGGCATCATCCACACGCCGCTGCGCCTCTATCACAGCGACGCGGGCGTCTACATCGGGATGGTCTATTCATACCTGCCGTTCATGGTGATGCCGCTGTACGCACACCTCGTGAAGATGGACCTCACGCTGCTCGAAGCCGCGTACGACCTCGGCGCGAAGCCGTGGGTCGCGTTCACGCGCATCACGCTGCCGCTGTCGAAGAACGGGATCATCGCCGGCAGCCTGCTGGTGTTCATCCCGGCGGTGGGCGAGTACGTGATTCCGGAGCTGCTCGGCGGCGCCGACACGCTGATGATCGGCCGCGTGATGTGGGATGAATTCTTCAACAACATGGACTGGCCGATGGCGTCCGCGGTGACGGTCGCGATGGTGATGCTGCTGCTGGTGCCGATGGCGCTGTTCCAGTACTACCAGGTCAAGGAACTGGAGGACGCGAAATGATCAAGCCGAGCAAACCGCTGTCGACGGGCGTCCTCGCCTTCGGCTTCCTGTTCCTGTACATCCCGATCATCAGCCTGGTCGTGTACTCGTTCAACGAGTCGAAGCTGGTGACGGTATGGTCGGGCTTCTCGCTGAAGTGGTACTCGGCGCTGCTGGACGACGACGAGCTGCTGACCGCCGCGTGGCTGTCGCTGAAGATCGGCCTGCTGACGGCGACCGCGTCGGTCGTGATCGGCACGTGGGCGGGCTTCGTGCTCGCGCGCTTCGGCCGCTTCAAGGGCTTCACGCTGTACACGGGGATGATCAACGCGCCGCTGGTGATTCCGGAAGTGATCCAGGGCATCTCGCTGCTGTTGCTGTTCGTTGCGCTGGAGCAGATGTTCGGCTGGCCGAAGGGGCGCGGGATGGTGACGATCTGGATCGGCCACGTGATGCTGTGCGTGTCGTACGTGGCGATCATCGTGCAGTCGCGCGTGAAGGAGATGAACAAGTCGCTGGAAGAGGCCGCGCTCGATCTGGGTGCAACGCCGCTGAAGGTGTTCTTCGTGGTGACGCTGCCGCTGATCTCGCAGGCGCTGCTGTCGGGGTGGCTGCTGTCGTTCACGCTGTCGATCGACGACCTGGTGCTGTCGGCGTTCCTGTCCGGGCCGGGCTCGACGACGCTGCCGCTGGTGGTGTTCTCGCGCGTGCGGCTGGGGCTGAACCCGGAGATGAACGCGCTGGCGACGCTGTTCATCACGGCGGTGACGATCGGCGTGATCGTCGTGAACCGGATGATGATCGCGCGCGAGCGGCGCCGCATCGCCGACATGAAGGCGGCGTTCGCGGTGGCGTGA
>NZ_JAAGPH010000333.1:0-1634 GCF_017104705.1 Burkholderia sp. Se-20373
TGTCATACCCGGATTCAGATGTCGTAGCACCAGCTAAATACAGATGTCGCATGTTTCATCGGTTTTCCGTCCTTCAGCGTTGAAGCGCCGAGCTTGAAGCAGCAGGGCGCTTACGTTCAGCCGCGGGCCTTGGCAGACCGCCGCTCAGTTTGTGCTTTTGACGCAACTTCCAGAATCGCCGTCTCCATGTCAGCCACCGTGAACCGGCGGGGTTTCTTCGTGCCGGGTTGCGCTTCATTTGCCCGCACCGGCAGCCCGCGATGCGTTCGCGATGGCGCGGTTCCGATCCGCCGGTTGTCGCGCTGCGCCTGAAACGCTTGTGCCACCTGCAATGCATGGCTCAAGCGCTTGTGATCCACGATCGCGCCTTGATCCACTTCAGCCAGCCGGTCATAGGACTGGGCCGGCAGTATCTGACCCGCTGCCCGAATCTCGATGCGTCCGTCCGGGTACTCCCACACCTCGACGTCGCGATGTATCCACGCCCGATTCCCCGGCGTATCGTCCAGCAGGTACAGCACGCGGTCGTACTGTACCGTCAGCGCCTTGGTTACCCGGCGTGTCTCGCGCCAGGTCAGCAGCCGATCCAGATCCTCGTCGGACCGCAGCGGTCGATGCGCATCAAAGCCGCTCTTCGGTGGCTTCGCGAAGCGCTCGTTATACATGGCCATGAAGGAGGGCGCGTAAGCGTTCGCGTCGGCGACCGTGCTGATGCCGCGCAGTCTCAACTCCTTGACGAGCCGATCCTGCAGCGTCAAGTGCGCTCGCTCGACACGTCCCTTGGCCGAGCTGCTGTTCGCGCAGAACGTGTCAATGTTCAGCTCGTACATCGCCCGACCGAAGTGCGTCACGCTTTGGCCTGTCTTGCTGGCGCTCGTATTGCGGAACACGCTGTACTTGTCGCTGTAAAACGCCACCGGCTTGCCATGGCGCTCCAGATACGCTCGCGTGGCCTCGAAGTAGCTGAACGTCGACTCGGTCTGCGTGAAGTGCAGCATCATCAGCCGGCTCGTCGCGTCGTCCACGTACACCAGCAGCGTGCAGGCCGGCGCCCGTTCCTCGAACCACCGATGATCGCAACCATCGATCTGGATTAGTTCACCCAGACACGCCCGGCGCGCTCGCGGCTGGTAGACCTTCGGCGGACGCTGCCGGCGCGGAATCCACAAACCTGCGTCTGTCATCAGCTTCCTAACCGTCTCCTTGGCCAGCCGAATGCCGTGACACTCCCAGAGCTTCTCGCAGGCCAGCGTCGGCCCAAAATCCGCGTAGCGCTCTCGAATAATGGTCAGGGCGCGTAGCGCTAGTCCTTCGTCGAGCTTGCGGTTGCCTGGCCGGCCACGACGGCCCGAAGCGACGCCGCCAGGTCCGTGCTCTCGATACCGGATGACCAGCCGTTCCACCTGGCGCACGCTCAGGCCCAGCCGTTCGGCTGCACGTCCCGGCTTCAAGCCCGTGTCCACCACAGCCTGGATCACCTTGAGTCGATCAAGCTCTCGCATCGTCAGTGTCACCAATCCGGCTGGCTGCATGGTCGGCTCCGCGCTCGCTCAACGAGCCGTCCAGCATGCCAGCAGTCAAAAACACGACATCTGTAAATAGCCAGAACACGACATTAGGATATGGCTGCTACA
>NZ_JAAGPH010000334.1:0-1622 GCF_017104705.1 Burkholderia sp. Se-20373
CCGACGGCAGGCCGGCCGGCGGCGGCAGCTCGGTGCGGGCGGGTGCATACGGCACGCGGCCCGCGAGCACGTCGGCCGCGTGCGGCCAGTCGTTCAGTCCGGGCCCGATGAGGCCGATGCTTTCGATGAAGGCGGTGAGTGTCATGGCGGGCCTCAACGGCGGGCGTGGTCGGCGCGGCCGAGGATCAGGCTGCAGTTCGTGCCGCCGAAGCCGAACGAATTGGACAGGACGGCGCGCACGCGCGTAGCGCGGCTCGCGAGCACGTAATCGGCGGCGAGTGCCGGGTCGGGCAGTGTCGTGTTGACGCCGGCCGGCACGAACTGCTCGCGCAGCGCGAGCGCGGCGACGACCGCCTCGAGCGCACCCGCGGCGCCGAGCGTATGGCCGGTCGCGCCCTTCGTCGAGCTGCACGGCGTGCTGGCGAACAGCGCGCCGATCGCACGGCTTTCGGCTGCGTCGTTGCTCGGCGTCGCGGTGCCGTGCAGGTTCACGTAGTCGATGTCGGTTGCGCCCAGGCCGGCGGATGCAAGTGCCTGCTCGATCGCGACGCGCGCGCCGAGCCCGTCCGGATGCGGCGACGACATGTGATGCGCGTCGCTCGATTCGCCGATGCCGAGCAGCAGGATCGCATCGGCGCCGAGTGCGGCGGGCGGGTCCGGCATGCGTTCGACGAGCGCGAACGCGGCGGCCTCGCCGATCGAGATGCCGTCGCGCGCGACGTCGAACGGCCGGCACGGCTGGCGCGACAGCAGCTCGAGCGAATTGAAGCCGTACAGCGTCGTCAGGCACAACGAATCGACGCCGCCGACGACCGCCGCGTCGATCAAGCCCGCCTCGATCATGCGGCGCGCGGAGCCGAACACTTTCGCGCCGGACGAGCACGCGGACGAGATCGCCGTCGCCGGCCCGCGCAGCGCGAAAAATGCGCGCACGAACGCGGCCGGCGAATACGGGTTGTGCGTCTGCGCGTAGCGGAAGTCGGCGGGCAGCGCGCCGCTCGCCGGATCGCGGCGCTGGTACGCGTGCTCGGTCTCGAGGATGCCGGCCGTGCTCGTGCCGATGAACACGCCGACGCGCGCCGCGCCGTAGCGCGCGACGGCCGCCGCGACGCGTGCGTCGAAGCCGTCCTGCGTGAGGCCGAGTTGCGCGAGGCGGTTGTTGCGGCACGCGAAGTCGGCGAGATCGGCCCGCACGGGCTGCGCATCGACGCCGTCCACCGCGCCGATCCACGTGTCGAGATCCGCACGTTCGAAGTCGCAGGGCTGGAGCCCGCCGCGCGCGTCGCGCAGCGCATCGAGGGTCGCATCGAGGCCGCGGCCGATGCAGCTGGTGGCGGTGAAGTGCGAGAGCAGGAGAGGTTTCACGAGAGTCGCATCCGGTGGCCGGAACGGGCGCCGCAGCAGGGCCGGCAGGCGCGCCGTTCGAGGTCAGATTTTATCAAACGGGCGGGCCGAACCGGCCGGCTCGCCCGGGCCGCCGGGCGGCTCCGGCGCGAGCGCCGCGCGCAGCGTGGTCCAGTCCAACTGCGCATCGGCAGCCGCGCGCAGCACCGCCTGCAGCACGTCGATTACGACCGGTTCGCCGCGCGCGTCACGCGATGCGTGGCCGTCGTGCACGAGCA